>SLPX01000246.1 GCA_007131745.1 Myxococcales bacterium | reverse complement strand
GCCTGCACGCGATTGTTACCGATCCACCGTACGGCTTGATTGAATACGATTCGGTCAATTTGCGAAAAAGGGCGACCGGCAGGGGCGGCATCTGGCGAATACCCCCATCTTTTGACGGA
Source organism: Myxococcales bacterium (assembly GCA_007131745.1). The sequence goes on along the minus strand of SLPX01000246.1, from coordinate 45,678 downwards.
AGTCTCCGTTCGCCGGTGCCCCGTTTCACCGCGCTCAACGATTCAGCTCGCAAGAAATTGTCCTCCTTTTTTTCCGACTGGGCGAAAACCGCGCTGCGCCCTCTCCGACCGGGAGGCCACGTCTTCATTGCTTCCAACACGTTTCTTTCTCAAACCGTCTTTAGCGGGCTCGCCGCCGGCGGGATGGAATACAGAGGCACCATCGTCCGCCTCGTAAGAACCCTCAGGGGTGGAGATCGGCCGAAAAACGCGGAAAAGGAGTTTTCAGATGTTTGCTCGCTTCCCCGTGGGTGCTGGGAGCCCTGGGGCCTCTTTCGAAAACCAATGCCGAAATCCATGAAAGTTTCGGATTGCCTCAAAATTTTCGAAACCGGGGGACTTCGCCGCAAACAGTGCGGCAACCCCTTTGAAGACGTTATTCAAAGCGAAAGAACACCGAAACAGGAGAAAACCGCTGCAAATCATCCAAGCCTGAAACCCCAGGCTTTCATGCGATCGATCGTTTATGCATCCCTTCCCCTGGGAAAAGGAATCGTAGCGGATCCTTTCATGGGTTCAGGTTCCACGATTGCCGCGGCCGAAGCGGTTGGTTACCGGTCCGTTGGGGTAGAAAAGCATCGGGAATTTTTTGACACTGCAACAGAGGCCGTAAAAGCCCTTTCCGAAATGCAGCCTTTTGCAAAATAACGGATCGACGAACCGAGAGCGCTCTTGAGGAAGATGCAAGACTCCAAGCCTATAGATAGTTGTAAAACCAACCGCAAATCACTATGATTGAATAGGTTACGAGTGAAGAGATTCGAAACGGACCGTGCTGGAGGAAAAAAACTGTGCCTCTCCGTTATTCCTTGTTGATCTTGTTTGCATTGCCGATTCTTGTAGCCTGTTCTTTCGATCCGGCCGGCATCGGGCCTCCACAGGGTGACAACAACAACAATAACAACAACGCGATTGATGAACCTTTCTGCGGAGACAACGTAAAGGATCCGGGTGAAGAGTGCGATGGAACCGACCTGGGCGGCCAAACCTGCATGAGCCTGGGTTATTACCACGGCGTGCTGAACTGCACTCCTGACTGCGAGCTTGATGATTCTTTGTGTATCGCCCTCGAATGCGGAAACAACGTAAAGGATCCGGGTGAAGAGTGCGATGGAACCGACCTGGGTGGTGAAACATGTGAAAGCCTTGGTTACACGGAAGGCGTTCTCGCCTGCACCTCGGAATGTAAGTTTGATGTTTCACAATGCACTGAATGCGGAAACAACATAAAGGATACCGGCGAAAAGTGCGATGGAGAAGACCTGGGTGGTGAAACGTGCCAATCCATGGGCTTCACCGGAGGCAAGCTGGCGTGCACGGACACTTGCGATGATTTTGTTTTAAGCGGTTGTTTTTTATGCGGAGACGGGGTGTGCGACATCGAGGCGGGTGAAGACATGAGCACCTGCCCTGAAGACTGCGGAGTTATTCATATAGCGACCGGCTACGAACATTCATGCGCGTTGCTGGGCGACGGCACTGCGTGGTGTTGGGGAAACAACGGAAACGGCCGACTGGGGGACGGAACAAGCACAAACCGCCACACCCCTGTCCGGGTTTCGGGCCTTTCCGAGTTGGTGGATATCAGCGGAGGACGCTTGCATACATGTGCTGTGAAAAACGACGGCACGGCGTGGTGCTGGGGAAACAACACATTCGGAAGACTAGGCGACGGCACAACTACCGAACGCCGCACCCCCGTCCAGGTCTCGGGCCTGTCGAACGTGGTAAAGATTACTGCAGGCTACGCACACACCTGTGCAGTGAAAAGCGACGGCACGGCATGGTGCTGGGGTTTTAACGGTCACGGCCGACTGGGGGACGGAACCACGTCCGAGCGGCGTACCCCCATCCAGGTCTCAGGCATGGAAAATGCCGTCGACATAAAATCAGCCTGGACGCACACGTGCGCGGCCAAAGGCGACGGCACGGCATGGTGCTGGGGAAACAACAGCTATGGCAAGCTGGGCGACGGCACAACCTCCGAGCGACGCACCCCCGTCCAGGTCTCCGGACTTGCAGAGATCAGCCGGGTCACAGCCCACGATTATCATTCATGTGCAGTAAGCAATTCCGGCACGGCATGGTGTTGGGGGTTTAACGGTCACGGCCGGCTGGGGGACGGAACCACGTCCGAGCGGCGCACCCCCATCCAGGTTTCCGACCTCCAAAACGCTTCTGATATCGATGCAGGCAGATTTCACACTTGCGCTACCACAAGCAACGGTGCAGTGTGGTGCTGGGGGCGTAATATATACGGACAACTGGGTGACGGCACCACCACGGAAAGACGCACGCCGGTTCAGACGCATAATATATCCAACGGGTCCGGAATCGGGTCCGGTTACGAACACGCGTGTTCCTCCACCTCAGAAGGATCAGCCATGTGTTGGGGTCGCAACTCCAGCGGCCGCCTGGGAGACAACACGACCTCTCACCGGCATTCACCCGTCAGCGTTGTGTGGAATTGACAACCCACATCAATCATCGAGATCCGTTGTCAGGTCGCTTGACGCTCGATTCATTGTAATATAATACCTGGGATCGGTTGGATCCGGTTTGGTGTTGTAAAGGTATAGTGTGTTTTCGCAATATCGACCGTTGTGAGTTTAACGGTCCGCCGGGATTAAAAAATGGAATTTTTCGATCGCAAGGATTTTATCGTTATGACGACATTAGCCGCTGCCATGGCTTTCGCAGGAGCATGCTCCGCACCCAAGGTGCCGGTGTCGCAGTACGATCGGGTTAATCCGGAACTTTCCGGAAAAAGTCCGGAAGCGATCACCCGGATATTTAACAGGGGTGTGGGCAGATCCAATCTGCATCTTTCGCTGACCCTGTGGGACAGGGCTTTCATAGAAAGTTTCTTAAAAAGAAGGGCCGCCCGAAAAAGCTGGACCGAGGAACGGCTGAAATCCGCGATCGATGAATGGACTGAAAGCTTCCTTAAGGGGAAGACCAGTTTCCGGGTCAGGCTTGATGCGATCGATCGTCCACTGACCTTTCATGGTGAAGACCCCATTTTAGAACTTGAATCCTGGCGTTGGGAACTCTGGGATTCGGAAGGAAACCGTTTCACCCCGGCAAAAGTCGAGACGGAAACAAAAAAGGTTTTCGAAGGAACAAAAGGTAGACGCAGTTTTCGTGTAGACGGCAACATTCACTTTTCCCACACCATTGATCCATCAAAAATCCGCTGGATTCGTGTGTCCGCGTTCCCCCCCAACGATGAGAAAGCTCTTGAACCTGATGCGTGGATGTTAAAATGACGGCTTTTCGAAACATGCATTAGATTGACGGAGCGAACACCGGAGATAAACGGATAAATGTTCGAAACCCTTGTAGCCTGGAAATACCTGTTCCATCCCCGTTTGCAGCCCAAGATCTTGGCCTGGCTTTTCGTGTGCTTGGTCCAGGCTCTCGTTGGAACCTTGTTGTTTTATTATACTCCAAAACCGGTCGCTGCTCTCCTGTGGAGCGCTGTTCCTGTTTGGTTCGTCGCATTGGTTGCCGGAGGGATCAAGCTCCGGCGCAAGCAAGATATTGACCGGGACGGCGCCATGGCCGATTCGCTTTCGTCGGTTTGCCAAACCGTGGGAACGTTTCAGCTTCTTCTACTGGTGTCGATCTTGGCGGGCCGATGGTATTCATGGGGGTTTTACCTGATCGGAATTATCCCTGTCGTTGCTGCTCAAGCAATTTGGCACATGAATCCGCAGGAAAACAGGTTTTCAACATGGGTAAAGAGAATGTCCGGCCTTGCAGCCGCCGGGTTGGCCGTCCTGTTCGTTGATTGGAGTGTTTCCGAGTTTTCCATTCAGTATGTGGGGGCTTTCATGGTGGCCGGAAGTTCCCTGCTGGCAGTTGTTTTTTTCCTGGCCTGCTTCTTTTCGGTTTTTACGACCATTTCCATAACCGGTGTTATCCTGGGAGCAGCTTCTCTCGTTATGGTCAGAGCGGTCACCAGGGGGTTCGGCCAAGAATTCCAGGACAAGGTGCTTGGTTTCAACGCCCATGTTTTGATCATGAAGAACACGTACGGATTCACCGAGTATCCGGATGTGATAAACAAGATCCGATCAATCCCTCACGTGACCGGAGCGGCGCCGTTTACAATCGCTGAAATGATCATCACCCATGAAAAAAGACATACAACAGTATTGATGAAAGGAGTGGACCCCGCACGGGTCGAGGAGGTACTGGATCTCACCACCTATGTCCAGGCGGATTCAAAGAAAGAACTGGATACAATAATGAAGCAAATGGGTGAGCATCTTGACAAGGGGCTGGTTGGTCCAGGCAGAAAAGACGAATGCCGGGAATTCACCGAAGACGGAGATCCGATTCCCGGCATCATTGAAGGATGCGAGTTACCCGGCATCATACTTGGAAGGGATCTGGCAAGAACTCTAAGGGTCGAACGGGGCGATGTAGTCCGCCTAATGTCGCCTACCGCCGAATACAGCCAGTTTGAGGAAAGAAACCATGACGAGCGACTGCCACCGCCACTTGCAAGGGATTTCAGAGTTGCATCCACTTTCTATTGCGGCTTCGAGGAATACGACCAAAAAATGGCGTTTGTTCACTTGAACGCGGCTCAGCGATTCGTCAATCCACACGCCTTGCCGGGCGAAGACAATGCCGTACTCGGCGTAGAAATAAGGCTCGACAACGTTTATAAAGCCGGTTGGGTGGCATCCGCGATAGAACGAAAAATTTCAGACATGGGCGACTACAGGATCATCACCTGGGACCAACTCAATAGGCCGCTTTTCGAAGCGCTTCGCACCCAGAAACTGATCATGACACTGATAGCTTTTATCATGGTTCTTGTAGCGGGATTCGGCATCCTGGCTGCGCTTAGCATGATGGTTATCAACAAGACAAGGGAAATCGCTGTTTTGAAAGCAATGGGCGCCGGCGCATCCGGTGTTTCCAGGGTTTTTCAGCTTGCCGGAGTTATGGTCGGAATGGTGGGTGTAGGATGCGGTGTCGGGCTCGGAATTCTGAACTGCCGTTTTCTGTCAGGGCTGAACTTTCCGCTCGACCCCAAAGTTTATCTCATAAGCCGTCTTCCGGTTGTTGTCCATTGGGGGGAAATGCTGACAGTACTGGTCGCTGGATTGATTCTCTGCTTTCTTGCCACGCTCTACCCATCGCACAAGGCATCATCATTTCATCCGGTGGAGGGTCTCAGGTACGAATAGATTCTGAAATCATTCGCAATCATCTTCCATTCTCACTACATCCGCAAGGGAAAACTCCCTGAACTTGTCGGTGACAGCCTTTTGAGCCAGCTTACATATTACTTCAACCGAACACTTTCCTATTCTTCCGCAATCAGAAGCGCCGGACATGCATCTGTTGATGAGAATCGGCCCGTCAATTGCTTCAATAATCTCCAAAATGTTTATTTGATCGAGCGGTTTAGCCATTTTGTACCCACCACCCGCTCCCCTGCGGGAGTGAATAAAACCTGCCTTCACCAGCCTCGGCATGACTTTATGTAAAAACTGCGCCGGTATCTGCATAGCGTCTGCAATATCACCTATGAAAACACTTCCTTCGTTTATCCTTCTGCTCAGGTAGACCATGGCCCGCAGCCCGTAGTCGGCAGCTCGCGTCATTTCCATAGACATAGAACAGCCCCTTTCTTATTCTTTCTTTCGCTATCCTCGGACATGATGAAATCTCCTCACGGCAAAGACGATTCCGTGCCTTCTATCAACAGCCGAAGTCGATGGCAAGAGGGAAATGCTCTTCAACGATTCGGGTTCATGAAGGATTTTTCACATTGAGGGCTTGCATGATTATTCCACGTTGGATTCATCCACAGCCTCTACTCCACCCTCATTCCCTACACCCTTCTTCATTGCGTCCCTGACCAAGTCATAGTGGGAATCATCCACTCTCATAAACGAGCTGACCCTTGTAATACCGTCTTCTTCATCTCCTCCATGTCTCGACAAATAGGCATCGCCGTCATATTCCAAAAGCGCTTCCATAAATCGCTTCTTCAAATCCGGCGTCATCTTGGGACTCACGGCGACCGCGTCCTGGGGAATGGGACCGGTGGCGGAAAGGATTCGCATGTTTGATTTCAACACACCCTGTTCCAAAGCCTTGTGATACAGGTCGTTATACACGGCAGCGACATCGCAACGACCTTCATCCAACCATCTAAGCGCTTTTGCATGATCACGAGCGAAAATCTCCTCCAAGAACATGCCTTCGGGATCCAAACCCTCCCGCTTCAACATGAGACGGGGAAGCAAATACCCTGATGTTGAATTCTTGGAAACCCAGCAAATCCGCGTTCCCGCGAGATCTTTCAGTTCAAAGATCTTCCGATCAATTCTGCCAAGGATATACCCCTGGTATGAACTGCTGGCGTGCCAACGCACCGCGGCCACAGCTTGAATTGCAGGCTCCTTTTCATTGGCCTGAACATACATCAGCGGGGAAATGTACAAGACGTCGATCTCCCCGTTTACGAGAGATTGCGCCAAGCCTCCCAAGTCTTCGGGCACCTCCAGCTCCACTTTTCGGTTCAGTTTCGTCGAAAGATATTCGGCAAGATTTCCAAGAAGTTCTATGCGCTTTGGTGGCGGCATATACTGCGCCACACCGATTCTAAGGACCCGCTGTTCCGATACTTCCGCGCCGGCTCCTTTCACGGTTTCTTTCTCTTTCCTCGTGGTTCGAACAAAGTAAAGGGTGAAACCTATCAAAACCAGAAAAATGATTGCCGCCGCGCACCACACCTTCAATGGGTTCCCCCCCGGCTTTACCCAAGACCTTATCGATGAACCCGCTATTCCCATCCAGCCCCTGATAAAACTCTTGGATGAATCGATTCCGGAAATCCCCGAATTACGATCATCACCTTCGCCGACGCTTTCCGAAACGGTGTCCTCCGTGCCGCTCATGGATTTTACGGAACCTCTTTGCGATGAAGAAACGTATGAATCCGACAAAAACACCGATGAATCCAAAGAATCCGCAGGGTGGGAAATTTGGGAAGCTCCGGTGGAGGTTTCCTCGTACCTGACATTGTGCGAATCTGAAATGGATATGCTGACATGAACAATGTCCGCAATATCAGCAGCAAACGAAGCAGCGGAATCATACCTGTCCACCGGGTTCCTGGCCATCGCCTTCTCTATCACCGCTGCGAGGGGGGCAGACACTGATGGATTTACTGTCCTGACCGGGGGAGGCAACTCGGTAAGTATCTGCGCGATGATTTGATTGTAGTTTTTTCCGGGATATGGAACCCTTCCGCTCACACACCTGTAGAGCATGGCTCCCACGGCATAAATATCTGCATGATGGTCGATTCCCTTGTCGCCTCTTGCCTGCTCGGGGCTCATGTAATGGGGGGTACCCAGCACCATGCCGGTGGCTGTCAAGCCCCCCGCGTCCTTCCCGCCTTCGCGAAACTTGGATATCCCGAAATCCACCAGCTTTATAAAATCATATTTTCCGCCGCGGCCTGTGAGAATAACGTTCGCCGGCTTGAGGTCCCTGTGCACGATACTCTTGGCATGAACCGCGGATAGAGCTGAAAGCACCTGTATACAAATCCTTCCCGCCCTTGTCGGCTCCATCACCTTTTCACGCTTCAACACCTTTTGCAAGGTCGTCCCTTCCAGCATTTCCATCACTATAAACGGAATACCGTCGTCCGTGACACCCATGTCATAAATTTCGACTATGTGCTGATGTCCTGTGCCCGCCGCAGCCTGAGCTTCCCTTCTAAAACGCTCCACCGTGCTTTCGTCGGAAACAAGATTTCCATGAAGCAATTTGATCGCAACCGGCAGACTGATTGTATTGTTTTCCGCATGTAAAACCACGCCCATTCCGCCGCTGCCCAAAACTCCCTTTACGAGGTATTTTCCGGCCACGGTCTTTCCGACCCATTCATGTCCGATTGCGCTGGATTTTCGAGACAAAAGTTTTCTCCGGTATAGATTGGAGCGACGGAAGCTTCGGAAAAAACTCCTTATCCTAAAATACGATCCACACCACCCACGACCATAACCCCTCCCGTAATGCCGAAGTCCGCTCCTCGCTCCATTTATCCACTATAATTGAACAAACTCGACTCTTCAACCCTCGATATCGAGGTCTCATGGATTGCCCCAAACCGATCCCAATAAATCCGACCATTTAGCGAAACCTTAGGAATTCCCGTCGATTGACAATGAATCCACGAAAAGTTAATCTTGTCCGTGGCGAAATAGCAAACGCCGCTTTTCGCTGCTCTTTATCTTTGAGCGCATTTTGAACGAGCGGGATGTGAATGAGCAAACCATATGCTACGTTGACAAGCTATGAAAGAATGCAGTTAAAACGCGTTTTATATCACCCCAAAGTTGTGTGGGGAAAAAAACCCGGCCGGGCCGGATGGAGACAAGCGGCAGCGAGTTTGCTGATCATCTTGTTTTCAACAGGGTGCCCGTACGATTTCCCGGCGGTGATATCAGACGGAGGAGAAGAACAACGGGACGGAGAGCCAATCGACGGAGAGCTAAGGGATGGATTGATTGACGACGGAACGAACGGAAAACAGGTGAGATGCTCGAATGAATCACTTGAAGACTGTAATCCAAGCGGCTCAACACTTACGCCCGAATCTGCTTTCGTGGACCAGGATCCGCCTGAAGGTTTTATTCAGTGCGCCGGATTCATCAATACCCAAAAAGACAATGTCAGACACGACTGGGAAAACAATTGCTTGGGAGTTGAACGGGTTCTGCGCATCAGATACTGGGATACTTCCGAAGATCCCTGGATCCTCCTGGGTGACGCCACACTGACCCCCGCCTCTACAGCCGACTACGGCCACCAAATCTTCGATGCAACGGACCACGGCGGGACCGAAGGCGTTTTGGCGAACGCGGGAGTGGAGTTCTTCAAAGATGCTCCCGGAGAGACATCTCCTTCTTATACCGGGTGCGACAATCCGGGGCAGGTAAACGACTATGCCGCCAGTGATATGATGCTTACGAATCGTACGAACACGAAAACCCTGTGGGTTTGCAGCGTGGATCACTCGATATCGGCAAAACCGTGCCCCCCTGATAAAGAGATGATCCTGGTGGAAGCTCCCAAGGGAGAGTGCGTCTCCAATCCCGGCGGTTTCACACATCTTGCGATTGCGATTTATTTTTTGAAGTAGATTTTTTTGGGACTACGTGAAAGACTATATTACGGCTCAGCGAAAAGGCGGTTTGTATGGATAAGGAAAACAAACCATCCAAAAAGCCGGAGAACTTGAGATCCGAAGGTTTTCGCATGAAAAGAGCAAAGACTATTCGGATGGGTACGACTGGACATCCTTCTTCTATAGCCCCGGAAAAAATCGCGAAAAAATCAGCCGTTTCCTCAATAAATAGAAATGTCAAAACATCCCCTCCCCCGGTATCCGGTCCACACAAGGACTCAACACAACCGGGCGTTAATAGGAAACCCGGAAAAATTCCCCTTCGCAAGGAAACCGGAACTCCCACATTGCAGCCCATTAATGCGGGAGACAACGCCAAACCGGCAAAAAAGAATGAAAAATCCCACATGCCGGCGGGCCCCCTCCCCGACCCACCGCCACCCGTCGACCAGGAAGAACAAAAAGAAATCACAAAGGAATACAAAGAAGGGAAATGGGCTGATTCAGCTGAAAGCCGGGTGCGAAACAGAAGGACAATGGGCAGGTTCGAGTTCCTGGTGGAAATGGCGCATGGCGGCATGGCGACCCTGTATCTCGCCAGGATCAAAGGACCGGAAAAATTCGAAAAGCTCCTCGCTATCAAAAAAATCCATGATCATCTGGCCTCCCAAACAAAGTTCGTTGAAATGTTTCTCGACGAGGCCCGAATAGCCGCCTTGATCCACCACCCCAACGTAGCCACCATCTTTGACATGGGAAAAGTGGAAAACTCCTATTTTATAGCCATGGAGTATGTTCACGGAGAGAGCCTCAACGAGTTGATCAAGACATGTTTGCGGCAAAAACACGATTTGCCCTGGTCATACGCGGCCTGGATTGTCAACCAAGCCACCAACGGATTGGATGCAGCTCATAAACTCGTAAGCCCCGACGGCAAATCCCTCGAAGTCGTTCATCGTGATGTATCCCCCCACAACATTCTGATTAGTTACGAAGGACATGTAAAAGTCGTTGATTTCGGCATCGCCTATGCAAAAGAAAGACTTACCCATACAGCCCACGATGTATTGAAAGGCAAAGTAGCTTACATGTCTCCCGAACAGACGGAAGGCTTGGAGCCGGATTGCCGATCCGATATTTTTTCCCTGGGAATAGTCCTTTTTGAATCGGTATGCATGCAACGGCTTTTCAAGGAAAAAACACAAGCAGCAACCATAAGGCGAATTGCCGAAGGGAGAATACCCAAGCCTCGAAAGTTGCGAAGTAGTATTCCGGCGGAATTGGAGCGCATCATATTGAAAGCCCTGGCAAAAGATCCGGCCCAACGGTACAAAACAGCGGGCGATTTGTCGGATGACCTGGAAAACCTCCTGGCCGCCCATGGAGAATCGGTAAACCCTAGAAAAACCGCACAACTCATGGATCGGATGTTCCATGACAGGATCCGAATCAAAGACAGGCAAATCAAGGCAGCCATTGAAAACGCATCCGGCGCTGCGCTTAAGGACATCGTGGGGAGCCGCGAAACAAGCTTGTCGGAACCTTCCCTTAACAAGGCGCATACCGCCAGCTTGAGCACAAAAAAGAAGATCGCCCTTGCAGCGGCCGTTGGGATCCCTATCCTCATCCTTCTGTTTCTTCTCTTTTTCAAAATGGCCGATTCGCATCAAACATCAGGAGAAAAGCCGGCTCTCACGACAACCCGCGAACAGTACAACTCCGATGATGATCGAAAAAATGATCGTTCGGAATCAGTATTGGCGGACTCCAAAGAAGAAACGGAACAAAAACCGGCTAAGACAGCCTCAATACAAATATCGGTTTCACCCCTGGACTCTTTTGCTGTGTTTTCTTTCAGGGGCAATAGATATGAGGGTTCACCGTTGAATGTAACCGTGCCCGTTTCAAGCAAACCGGAAACGATTATCGTAGAAGCTGAAGGCTATGTAACTCAACCGATCGTCGTGGTTCCGGTTGTAGATACAAAGATTCCGGTTACACTACAAAAAGTTGAACACACGGAAATGAAACCCGATGAAACCACCGAGAAGAAGAACCGAACAAAACGCAGACGGCGCAGGAAAGTGCGTCAAAAAAAGAAAGAATCCAAGAGTACTTTGCTGCGAGGAATTGAAGACTGAGTAGCGTTCCCACATAAAGCTTTTTCACCGTTTTTTACGAAAAGCCCAGGCATCAGGAGAATCGAATGATAATGAACGCCGCGTCCACAATTGTTTTTTCTCTGTTTTTTGCTTCGACGGGATTGGCCGAAGCTCATACTCAGGGAGATAACATCGAGGAAGCAGGCGATGTATCCGATGTAACAAAAGCAGACGATGAAACTGAAGAATACGATGAAGCTGAAACGCCTGAAGAAGTTGACCTCGCCGAAGAAGATGAAAACGACGAGACAAGAAAAGCCATGGCAAAAAGAGAGTTCGCCCAAGGACAGGAGTTTTTTCTTCGCGAAGAATACAAGAAAGCCGTCGCATCTTTTAACAAGGCTTACAAACACTGGCCCTACAGGGTGATACACTACAATCTCGCCTTGGCATACACTTTTATGAAAGATGACGAAAACGCGTACCGCCACCTGCTGGTATACTTGAGGGATGCTACCGAAAGCGAACGGGATCTGCCAAAGGAACTGAGGTCACTCCAGGGCAGAATGGGAATGATGATCATCCGGGTCGACAACCCAAGAGCCGAGATCCACGTGGATGGAAATCTAGTCGGCTCAGGAAGATCCGAACACATTGTTCAAAGTGGAACAAGGGAAGTAGTCATCAAGGTGGACGGCCGCGAAGTGGCTCAAAACACGATCGAAGTAATCGGCGGTGGAGTACAAACATGGGATCTCGTTCTGCCTGAATCTCCTCCACCTTCCCGAAGAACTTTCGGAAAACTGCACTGGGGTTTTTTTGCCGCAGGTGGTGGCGCAACACTGGTTTCTCTCGTTGCATCGACCGCCCTTTCAGTCCGGACGAAAAAACTTCGCGACGAATTCATGAACGACCGCAGTGACGCTGACTTGAGAGCACGTGGAATAAGAACAAAGAGAAGTGCTGAGGTAATGTGGGCCGTTACCGGCTTGTTGGCTGTCGGAACTGCAGTAACGGCCTTTTTTACCAGGTGGAGAGAAGAGGAAAGAACGCTCATCATTGCAGCCGTCCCTGGTGAACGCGGTGCAATGCTAAGCATCACGTGGAACCGTTGAGGTGCCGGAGAAAACCTTTGTCACAAAGCTTTTCCAGCCGCCTTTTCCAAAAACACATTGCTTGACCTCCTCAAATTAATGTCGGATTCTAAATGTTTCTAATTTAATATCAGGGTTCAGGCTGAAAATCTGGAACCCGCAGAATTGGAGTTCCCTGGTTGGACGTTTCCACGGACAGCCGGAAATCGAATTTGGTAAAAAAGATAAAGACATGGAAGAAGGTCTGAATCAATACTGGCAACAAGTTGTGGAAGAAGAACGATTGCTGGCTTTGAAAGTAGCATCTGCAATCGATGGAGCTTCCCGCAGAAAGCCCGTCCGCTCGAACGTTGAAGATTTTCAAGCGCTCAGAGAAGAAGCAGCCGGAGCGTCAGAGGGTGATTTGCCGGCTCTGATCGACCAACTCCATAACATGCAAAGCCAGGCCCGCGCAATCAAGCAACGGATGCTTCCCAACCGAGATGAACCGTATTTTGCGCACATGACCCTTGAAAGTAATGGACGATCGCGTGAAGTGCTTCTGGGTTACCATTCGTTCATCGAACCTAAATACGGAGTAACCATCATCGACTGGCGACATGCTCCGGTGGCAGGTGTTTTTTTCGAGTACCAGGAAGGGGAGATTTACGAACAAGAAGCAGGGGACCGTGAATTAACGGGACGCTTGGTGAATCGACGGATTGTGGCGTTCCAGGAGGGGGCACTTGTTCAAGTTATCACTCCTAAAGGAACCGCGTGGCGCGAGAGAGACGGCTCATGGCGCTACCAAGCAGGGTCGGTCGTGCCCAGCCTTGAAGGCGGCGCCGGCGGCAGCCTGGCCGAACAGATTATCGGCACCGGGCAGTCGGGGCGAAAACTACCGAGGGTTTCCGCTCTGTTGGACGCCAGGCAACATGAAGCCATACACTGCGAAGACGACAAAGCCCTGCTGATAAAGGGAGGCGCGGGTTGCGGTAAGACAACCGTTGCGCTTCACCGTTTGGCATATCTGAACCATACAGATGAAAACAAATACCATCCAAACAGGATGGCCGTGGTCGTTCCCGAACCCGGCCTGAAAAGCTTGGTTCGCCACCTGCTCGACGAGCTTTCCATGGATCCTATCGAGGTAAATACTTATGATGATTGGATCTGGAAACAGGCAAGAAGGGTCTTTCCTTCCCTTCGTAAAAAAACGCTGTACAAAGACACTCCGCCGGCCGTGGTTCGTTTCAAACGTCACCCTGCAATGCGGGATGTCTTGGAAAAATATGCACACGACCTGGTCGAAACTGTTGCAACCCGATTGGACCGCAAATTGCCGCTCTATTCGGATGTGGGAAAAGTTTTTCGTGAAAGCGCAAGCAGCAATCTTTTGCAAAGATTGGACACGACCGAAAAAAAGGTCATCGAAAACTTCAACCGTAGTGAAGCTGAGCGCCCCGCAGCTTTTGATGCAGAAAACGGGTATTTCATTCAGCAGATCAGAAGCGCATTCAAAACTGAACGGCGGAGATTAAATAATCCTGATGAAGACCGGTTGGATGTTTTCGGAGACGAGGGTCTACTCCAGGAAGCTGTAAGAAATTCAAATGGAACTCTAACGGATTCAATGGTGAAAAGTGTTTTGCGTCACACAAAAGCGCAATTCAGCGCCACCGCCGACAAGAAGTATTCCCATATAGAAGCCTCGGCCATGGAAACGGTCGACGGGCGCAGTTTGGACGAAGGAACCCCCGATGAAACAGCCGGTACGATGGATGTCGAGGATCTTGCACTGCTCTTTCAATTACACCGGCTAAAAACCGGCCGGCTTTCAACACCGATGGGAAGACCAAAGAAGTCTGTTCACATGGTAGTGGACGAAGCCCAGGATCTTGCACCCGTGGAATTGAACCTTCTGGGCCGAACCATCCGAACGAACTCACACATGACAGTTGCCGGAGATCACTCACAACAGATTGATCCCGCTGCCTGTTTTGTCACGTGGGATGATACCATGCAGGAACTCGGGCAGAAAATCCATGACAATGTCGAACTCACCGTGAGTTATCGATGCACTCGGCCGATAGCGGAATTCTCGTTCGATATACTGGGACAACTCAAACCAGTGACAAAAATGAACGCCCCGAAAGACGGGGCGCCGGTGCTTTTTTCCTGTTTTGCAACCTCTGGACAAAGGGGTCTTCTTCTTACCGAAGCGCTTGCCGACCTTTTCAACCGGGAACCAAAAGCCAACGCCGCGGTGATCGCTGCAACAGAGGAAACAGCCAAAGCGCTGCACGAGGTCATTATTAGACGAATGGAGGCTCGCCTCGTATTGGACGGACTCTTTGAATTCGCGCCGGGACTCGATGTAACTCACATAGACCAAATCAAGGGACTCGAGTTCGATTACGTGATTATTCCGGACGCATCAATAGAGGTCTATCCTGACAAACCCGAGGCCCGTCGAAGACTTCACGTGGCAACATCACGAGCAATCCATCAACTATGGGTCATCTGCGTCGGAAACCCCTCGCCCATCATCAGTCCCCTCTTGGAAAGCAATACCGATTACATCCGGGAAGTATCCGCCCTTCAAATCAAAGCAAAATAACAAGGACATTGCAATCACACGGCGTACAGGAATACAATTGGATTGACAAAACATCGCACCGGACCGCAAATGTTTGAACCCTTGCCTTTGCCCATTGATGAAATACGCGACGATTTCATGGGAAGCAACCCACCCATCGTCATTACCGCTCCGACGGCATCAGGAAAATCAACCCGCGTTCCATTATGGTGTGCAGCTCGAGGTTCCCGCACACTGGTGATCGAGCCCCGGAGAACAGCATGCCGTGCGCTCTGCCGTTACGTCCAGAGCGAATTCGAATCGCATGGGATCCGTGCGGGCTACATGGTTCGGCATGAACAATCCTCAGCGGAAAAAGCGGACGTACTCTACGTCACTCCCGGAGTCGCACTGAGAATGCTGGAAACATTTCCCCCGGGGGTTTCAAACGACAACACGAACCACGCTACCGCAATCCATGATTTCGAAACCGTTATCATTGATGAATTCCACGAACGCCCCATGGAAAACGATCTACTGCTCGCTGTGCTGAAAACAGCCGCTGAATCCGCAAGCAATGCGCGACAGCCGGCTGTTGTGGTAATGTCGGCGACCATCGACGTCAAGCGCGTTTCACAATGGCTCGGCGCCAAGGTCATCACATCCGAGGGTCGCGGACACGAGGTGAGTATCCACCACCTTGAAGAACGGAATATACCTGATATCCCGACTTCGAGAGGATTGGAAGAACGGGTCCTTGCCGGTGTGGAAAAAGCTCTTACAGCGGTGGAAGAAGGTGACATCCTGGTTTTTTTGCCCGGCAAATCCGAAATCGAAAAATGTCGTCGGTTCTTGTCCTGTTCGCTCGCAATCCCTACACTGAAACTCCACGGAACTCTCCCACCCGAAGAACAAGATCTTGCTTTCCAGCCGGCCGCCGAACGCCGTGCAATATTATCCACCAACGTAGCCGAGAGTTCAGTGACCCTTCCCGGAGTGAGAGCAGTGGTGGACTCCGGACTCGAAAGACGCACAACCTACCGTCACACAAGATCGGTCCTGTCGCTCATGGCTATTTCCCGGGAATCAGCCGAACAAAGAGCCGGAAGAGCTGGTCGGCTGGGTCCGGGCGCGGCGATCAGGCTCTGGAGCAGGAAAGGAGTTTTACGGTCTTCAACCCCCCCGGAAATACTGAGAGAGGATCTGGATTCTCTGGTGTTAAAAGCATCCGCTCTCGGCAGATCATTTGAATCGCTCAACTTTCCTGATCCCCCGGATCCCGCAGCTTGCAAAGCCGCGGCGAAACGGTTGGTCGACATGAATCTACTGGATGAAAAGAGTTGCCTGACGGAAACTGGACAAAGCGCGGTTCGCTTACCAGTGGATCCCATATACTCGGTCCTACTTGTAACAGCGCAAAAAGGAGAACCGGGTGACCGGGGCTTTCTGGTGGACATGGTGAATCTTGTCGCATCTCTTAGCGCCCAAGCGACTTTTTTCAAACACGGACCGTACACGGAATTTGAAGGTGCCATTAGCAATAGAAGAAGGTCTCAGAGAAGCGGAACACAAGAGATCCGAAAGACAGGGCCCTTGAAAGGGTTTTCACTTGAAGAATCAACACTACTGAGATCCATAAAATGCGATGCCACCGCTAGGATCTTGGCCATGCGGGGCCATCCACTACTGGAGAGACTGGCTCGCAAAACCACGCTGAACGAAGCGCGTCGAATAAAAAAGCAACTGCTCTCCCTGCTCGGTCTCAACGAAACGGTCGAACGTAGCGAAAAAACCCTCGAATCACTTGATCAAAGTAGACTTTTGAAAACTACTTTGACAGCATTGCCGCACTGCGCCTACATAAGGAAAGGAGCAAAATTCGCAGCCCCGTCCATGGAAGTCGGACTGTCCTCGGATTCTTTTGTCGCCCCCGATACACCCGCCATTGCAATCCTCGACATGCACTCAGCACGCAGCAGGGGGTTCAAGGTCACCCACACTGCAACTTGTTGCATTCCACTTTCAATGCGTGACCTGGCAGCCCTTGGTCTGGGTGAAAGGATTCTTGTTGCCATATCACGAAAAGATTCTTCTTCGAATCGAAACAAGCGCACCGACCGACGCAACTCCATTCGCTTGCAAAGTCTCATGGGCTTGTGGTCCTATACTTACGCAGGCCGTGAAATTTACTCGGAAGAAAAGCCCCTGACTCATGAAGACACCCTTGAAGCAGCAACTCTCCTTATTCAACAGGGCAAAGTCTTGGATGGAGCATATGACTTGATCGTTGAAAACATACATCAAACAAATCTTTTTCTTCGCTCACGCTCTCAGTCTACACCCAGCCTTCCGGATCCTGACAAATGGCTCAAAACCCACTTGAAAGAAATTGGTTTACAGAAAATTGAGGATCTAGATCTCCTTTGTCCTCAAGATCTCATTCCCAACCTGGCAGATCCCGCGGAAATGAAAATATTTAAGGAAAACCACCCGTTATCCCTAAATCTTATAGACCGGACCATCAGAGTTGAATATGATTTTGATAAGCGTGAAATCGTTCTCTTTCACAAATCCGGGCGGCAATCCCCACCTCCCTCGGTGACCCAACTTCCAAAATGGCCTGGATGGAACATAACCTATCAAGTTCACTCCAGAAAATGGAGCATAAAAAAGCAACATTGAAACCAACTTCTTTTCTTTGAAAAAAATCGTAAGTGTAATAACACTCGGAGGCGTGGCTAATACAGTTGCCAAAATGGCAAGAATAGTTGCCGATTACTTTTTTCAACAACCAACAAGGCCGGACATGTTCCTACCGGAAAACAAAAAAAATTGCGTTTTCAATTCAAATGGTTATCTTAAATACAAAAAAACTCGAACAGTTAAAAGACCGGGCGAAAAACTGATGGCACAATATTTGCCTCTATAGTCTATATAGAACGAGACGAACGCGGCCCCGAATGGGTTCGGGGCCGCGTCCTGGAAATGGCCCTATTTGCTTGGGAGGGGGTGTTAAAGTGAAAAAATCAACCACAATATACAACGATGGTGATTTCCTGATCTCGAATAAAGATCTACCTACCGTCTTCAAAAAACCCCTTATTGGCTCGGATGAAGATGACCGCGTGAAATCCCCATCCAAAGCTCGGTTGACAACTTTTAACAGCGGTGAATGGTGGATCGGTCTCGATTCAGGAAAACAGTCAGGCTGTCCCCAAACAAAAATGGACCATCGCGTTGAGACTTCCGGGCTTCATGAACTTCAGGGAATCTCGGAAACACTCCACGAAGAACATGACAAGGCTGTCCGCGAAAGGGAGGATATTTCCACTGAGGTCCAGATTCCGGCTACGATTCTGCCTGTAGTCGATGAAAGCCCGAAATCCAGGCGAATGCCGCTTATCGTGGGCGCTGCAGCGACTATTGGATTTCTCTCCGGAGTTCTTTTGTCCGCGTCACTGGGCCTTTCGATTCACCATAGGATAAGAAACGAAACCGCTCCACCCAGACAAGCTCAAACCGAAAGATCCGCGGATGTTTCAAATACGGTGCTCGCTCAGGTCGAACACGATTCGCGGGAAAAAGAATCAGCGAAACAGCAAGAGTCCATAGCTAATCAGGAAGCTGCTTCGATGCAAGACACCGGCAACCACTCTAAACCGATTATTGACTCCGATTCGGAACCTCCCTTGGATGACAATGAAGGCCTGCTCGTGGAACATGATGAGGATCAAGATGCTGACCCGCGTTCCCGCCGAAGAAGAAGAAACCGTCGTGAAGGCTCCGAAGAGGAAGACCCCGACGACAAGCTTGATATCGTAACGCTCGCTCTCAAGTCCGGACCCGCGCCGGCTGCTGTTCCTGCTGCAGCTGTTGCCAAACCTGCAGTGGAAAAACGGGACGAAGCGGAACCCGTTTCAAAAGAAACCTTCCAGGAACCACCACCCGTGAAAAAACCAGCATCCAAGGAACTTGTAGACCATATGTTGGATGGAATCGGTCCGGATAAGTCATCGGGATCCCGGCAATCAAGCGAAAGGCGGGAATCGAGAACAGACACGAAAACACCTCAGCAATTGGATCGTGCCGGCATTTCCCGGACCATGGGCAGACACAACTCACGAGTAAACCAATGCCTTAGAAAATTCGGTTTGTTCCACCAAAAAATCCAAACCCGCTTGGTGGTCAGGGGATCTACCGGTGAAGTGATCTCAGCCGAGGTGTTGGGCAACTACCGGGGAGCTCCGGTTGCAACGTGCATGCTGCTCGAATTACGAAAAGTCCGGTTTCCCGAATTCAGGCAAAACAACCAGCGGATAACCCTGACTTTTGTTATTGGAGACCGCCGCTGATTTCACCTGATGAGCTTTTGTCCGCATCGACCCGCTACCAATGATTTGACCTCTAAACAATGCTCTTTCAGGGCTTATCTTCGACGCGGGGACGAATAAAAGACATCCAGTCCAAACGGCGAACCGACAACCACAACAAGCAGGCCGAGCCGGCGCCTAGCACATCGGCAATCCAGTCCCACAACTCGGCAGAACGCTTCCAAGGCAGCATAGCCTGCGCCAATTCCAGGGCTGCTCCGAACAATGCCCCGGCAAGCCAAACCATAAACGCAGTTCGCCAATCAGCATCCAGCGCAGCAGCCCAAGCAGCAGCCCACACAAAGAAAGCGATAAAATGCATCCATTTATCAATCCCCTGCGGACCCATGGAAGGAAGCTTGTTTCCCGGCACAAGACATCCAAATGCCAACAGAAGGGTGGCTCCGACAGCCGCAAACCAGATCAACACCCTCACCACACGGCGGCCTCGTTTTTGCATCCATTCTTTCATTTCATACAAGGAACCATCTCGTTTCCACCCCTCCGCCAGTCTCCAAATAAATACCTCTTTTGAACTCGGATCCGCAAGCTTCTTCTCCACATCATCGGCCAAACACAACGGATTGAATAACAATCGAATTGACAAACCGATTCTTGCACATATTCTAGCCTGAAACTGAAAAGCGACGAAATTAAACCAAAAACCATGGAAAACGTTGGAAAAAGAGGATCCTCCCAAACCCGTCTTTTTTTTCACAACGCCCTTACTGAAGATGAAACATAGACTCAGAAAGCGTTTGCGGGAAGACACCGACTCCTATCACCAGGATGCTCTTGAGAAGTATACGGATTATCTCGAAGAAAACGGTCGCCTGCTGAAAATTGAAAACATTTATTTTGATGCAACCGCAATGCTTGAACCTTTTGTATGTGACACAAGGCTTTGTATTCCAGGCGAAAACGGACTCACGGCTACCGGGCTGAAGCAATACAAGACGTGTTGTGGTGGATACACTCCCAGAATCTCGACTGCGGAAAAAAGGATGATAGAAAATATCCTGCCCGGTCTAATAGAACGCTTCCCCGAGCTTAACAAGCTAATCGAAGATGGGGGAGGGTTTTACGAATGGGATGAGGACTACGACCGGGTTCTCGTGCGTCCTACCGAGGACTGGTGCATATTCCTGTCGAAGAATCGAGAAAACTCGGGATTTCATGGATGCATGTTGCACGTTTATTGCATTGAAAACGGTCTTCAACCACTCGACTACAAGCCTTCTGCTTGCCTTATGTTTCCGTTGGTTTTGCTTGACGTGGATGAGGATAGGTCAGTCATGCTCATTTCCAAGCACTGTCAAGAAGTATCAACCATAGGCGACGACGACGGATTCCTTGACCTTCCTTGCTGTTCACCCAACAGCCTTGCTTTAAAACCCCTTTACAAAGAAATGAAAAACACTCTTATCTATATGTTCGGAGAAACTGTATGGCGCAAACTGGATAAAGCCCTTGCAAAAAAGAGATTACAATAAAAACAGAACCAGGCTCAAGAGGCCGGTCCTAAATTTTTACCGAGTGAACCCTGATTCAGGAGGTTATTAATCATGGCATTGAAATCAACCAACACGATAAATCTCGAGTATAAACCCGAAACCGTCATGAAAGTACTCACGTCCCCCGAATTTCAGAAAGCCAACTTCCTGGCTCAAGGAAACCCGGCTGCCGAAGTGAAGGAGGTGAGCCGGACTGAAAATGAACTCGTGCTCAGAGCCGATGTAGAAGAATATGCAAAAGGAGTGACGGGAATCGATAAGAGCCGCATTGAAAAAACCGTCACCACCTTTACATGGAACTTGAAAACACATAACGCCAAGTGGACATACGACAGCCCTCACGGAAAAAGAGTAAACGTAAAAGGCGAAATAGAAATACTCCCCACCGACTCGGGGAGCAAGTTGATTGGACACTTTCATGTAGACGTAAAAATCCCTCTGGTAGGAGGAAAAATTGAAAAGAAAGTAGCCGACGCGGCTGAAGCCTACTATCCGAAGTACGAAGAACTCATAAAAAAACACTGTTCCAAACAGTAACCAGCTCACACCACCGGCTATTTACAAAGCTTGAGAATCACGGGAGCATGATCACTTGGTTTTCCCGGCCCCGAGGTTTTCTTTCTTTCATCTCGATCCACCCTCACGGATTCGACGCGGTTTGCGACTGAAGGATTTCCCAAGAACAGGTCGATTCTCAAACCCCAGTTCCTGGCAAAAGACCCCTGCCGATAATCCCACCAAGTAAAAACCCCATCATCCCGGGTACAAACCCGGTGAAGATCTAACAGACCCAATTCCTGTATGGCGGTAAACCTTTCTCGTTCGGGTTCGCTGCAGAGCACCCGGTCACTCCATTTTTCAGGATCATGAACATCGCGTTTTTCCGGTGCGATATTGAAATCCCCGCAAAGAACCAATTCTTCATCCGAATCCAACAACCCTGCAATCCATGAACGAAGCGCATCCAGCCACCGCAACTTCAAATCATAGTATTCGTGTCCCACCTCCTTGCCGTTGACCACGTATACGTTTATCAACCGCAAATCGCCCAACATAAGGGACAACACCCTTGCCTGGTGCTGAGCGGGATCCCCCGGAAACCCTCTCTGCAAACCCGCTCTCGCTTTATCTTCTCCCCCCGGAATCCTTGCCAATGTTTCCGCCCTAAGGAGGATGGCAACTCCGTTGTATGTCTTTTGCCCGTTTACAAAACAAGTGTAACCGGCCTCCTCGAAAGGTTCGCGGGGAAAATCATCTTCAGTGACTTTGATTTCCTGAAGACAAAGAGCATCCGGCGCTTCTCTCGCCAACAATCCAGATATTCGCTCCAGCCTGGTACGGACGGAATTGACATTCCACGTGATAATTTTCATTACCCTGCCCTCAACTGAACTTTTCGGCCAAAAAACTCAAGATTCCTTCAGGATCCGGGACTTTTTCATAGCGGGACAAACCGGTTTCGAATGAAAGGGATCCCTCGAAAACCGGGCGTTTCTCTTCGTAGAATACGCCCAGCGGAATTTTTTCGCTATCATCGACTGCCAGCCTGAATGCAGCCTGAAGATCCCCGGGATCATGGCAGCCGGCCTCTCCTTCCAATCCTTTTTCAACGCAATCCTCTTTCCCCTTTTCCCGGATGATGTAACAATGCTCTTTGAAGTACGCGTACGTGTGTATCTTGTCCCAAGATACGCAGGGTTGCAGGATGTTGACGAGTGAAAACCCCTTGTGAGCTATAGCCCTTCGTAGAATCTCAATCAGGTGATCCTGCAGAGATGAATAACCTTGTGCAACAAAACTGCATCTCTGGGATATCGCCAAGGCGAGCGGATTCAATGGTGACGACGAAACACCCTTGCGGTCAATCGGACCAGGGGTGCCCCGAGGCGTAGTCGGAGAAGCCTGACCCTTTGTGAGTCCGTAAACCCTGTTGTCGTGAACACACACCGTCATATCCGGATTCCGCCGGATATTATGAAGCAGATGATTGCCACCCTCTCCATAGATCCCTCCGTCGCCTCCGTGAACCAAAACCGTGAGGTGCGGAGCGGCAAGCTTGGCTCCCACAGCATGGGCCACTTCCCTGCCGTGAAGGCCGTTGAAAGTGTTGACTCTCATGTAATGGGGCAACTTCGGCGCCTGCCCGATCCCGGAACAAATCAACACTTCGTGCGGCGCAAGCTGAAGTTCCACAAGAGTTTTTTTCACTGCATTCAAGATCCCGAAATTTCCACATCCCGGACACCATGCATTCTCCACTTTGCTTTCATAATCCTGCAATGTCACGGTCATCACGCCGCCTCCTTTCCAATTTTTTCAACCAGCTCTTCAACCGTAAACGGTCGCCCATCCATGCGTTTGATCTGAGCATCGGCCTCGCGACCCGTCACCATACGGATATACTTCACCAACTGCCCATCCGTGTTGTTTTCCACCACCACAACCCTGGAAGCTGCCTGGATCATCTTATTCAAAGTCCTACGCGGCGGAGGCCAAAGCCAACTCAGGTGTACATGTGCCAAAGAAGAACCTGTCCCCCCCTCTTTCGTTTTCAAGACATCCAGCGCCTCCCTGACGCTCCACCACGTCGACCCCCATGAAAGCACAAGATTGTTTTCTTCGGCATCCCCTTCACAAAACGGTTCAAACCCAAACTCTTCCATTTCTTTTGCCAGGTGCGCCTCCTTTTTGAGCCTCTTTTCCATCATGGCTTGAGCTGTTTCAGCAGACTCGGTGAGATGTCCTTCTTCGTCATGCTCATCACTGTCCGCTACAACCAAATGTTCGGATCCACCGGGTGGAGCCATGGGAGAAATACCGGTAGAAGTCAGCTCGTATCTTCGATAGCACTTCATTTTTTCCAGTTCCGATCCCCGAAGAAAATGCCGAACCGCTTCCAGATCCCCTGATGAGAACGTTTCAATAGTTCCCTGGCCATCCTGCAAATGCTGGTCGGTCAAAACAAAAACCGGCACCTGGAAGCGTTCCGCCAAATCAAACGCCCGGGCCACAGCGACAAAACCTTCCTCAAAATCACGAGGCGCCACTACAACCCTGGGAAAATGTCCGTGACCCGCGTTGAGCACCATGTGAAGATCCCCCTGCGCTTGTCGGGTAGGCATACCGGTGGCCGGCCCCGGCCTCTGCGCCACCACGATCACCGCGGGGTATTCGATCATGCCGAGCAACGACACTCCCTCCTCCATCAATGCAAACCCTCCTCCTGATGTAGCGGTCATTGACCTCGCTCCTCCATAAGCAGCGCCCGCAACCATGTTGATAGCAGCTATTTCATCTTCAGCCTGCACCACGGTCACGCCGAATTCTTCCGCCCACCCCGCAAGGGTCGTAATGATCCCAGTGGAAGGGCTCATCGGGTAAGCCGCCATGAAACCAACCCCGCCCGCAAGCGCCCCACCTGCGACAACCTGCGCGCCGCGCATCCACATTCTTTTAGACGTACTCTCTTCGACCCCATCTCCCTTGCTCAAGCAGTTTTCATCCCAGCCTCGTTTCTTCAAATCCCCATTTTTTATCCCCTCTCCAATATCATACCCTGCATCCACACCTTTCAGGTTAACGTCCAAAATGTTTTGTTTGGATCCGTATTGTTCCTCGACAACGGATTCAAGCACCTCCCTTTTCAATCCCAACAGCCCGCAGACAACCGCTATTCCAACTGTTCCCATTACTTTGGGCGAACCGGCCTTAACCGCCTTCTGCTCCAGATCCGCAACCAAAACGCGTTCCCCGTCTACACCCCAATCCTCGGCCGCAAACACAACACCCCTCTCAGTTAAAAGAGATCCATAGGTTTCAAATCCCCTTTGTGAAAAAGCCAGCAGAATATCCACTCTGTCGGTCACACCCCTCTTCACCCCGGTCGAAACCCTGATATGGTTGAAGTTCAACCCGCCGCGAACCCTGGATTCCGCGTCGTTGTATGAAAACGCAAAACACCCGCTCCGCGTGATCACCTTACCCAACACCGCCGCCGCTCCCGCTATTCCCTGGCCGGCTTCACCCGTTATCCTGATATTGATATCCACAAAAACCTCCTGTTTCGTTCACCGGATTGTGTTTACAACCACGACCGGCATAAGCATACAATGCGATTCGTCATGATACTCCGGTTTCGGCGCAATGCAAAACATGGTTTCTCACCTGCATTCAAAAGGCGACACCCGACTCTTCCGGAGCCCGCAAAACAGATGGCCTCTCCATCGCCGTTTCCCGCAACTCGGGCACTGCCGCAAAAGAAACTAAGCCCTTTCGTTTGAATTGCTGGCAAACAGAAAAAGTTTTATAATCAGAACGAAAATTGGACTTAATCAACTTAATCGCAGTGTTTTCGGCCCGGCTCGGCAAAGTGTACGGAATCCTGCAGGGAGAAGAAAAATGAACAGAGGATTCATCATCACCATCGTCAGGAACATGTTCACGATAATTTTTGCGGTGGGATTCACGGCCGGGGTTGGATGTGGTCCGTCCGCGCCGGGTGGCGAAGATCCCGGCGACAACAACACCAACAATAACAACAACGAAAACATTAATGGAAACCACAACGGAAACCACAACGGAAATGGGTGCATCGAAGGCGAAATTGTTTGCGTTGAAAACGAAAGGCTGATCTGCTCGGACGGCGAATATATTGGATTCCCGTGCGATGAAGGCGAATACTGCAACAGTGCAAACGGCGATTGCGAGCCCTGCGTTTGCAACCCTGCTGAAACACCCGTATGCGTTGATACGGAAAACCTCCAGGTATGCAGGGAAGACTGTTCAGGCTACGATGTTACTCCTTGCGGCTTCAACCGGCATTGCGAAGTTGATGAATGCGTGGATCTTGTTTGCACTCCGGGCAGCCGGGAATGTGTGGATGAACACAGATACCGGGAGTGCGACGAAGACGGGATGGAATGGGGCGATGCGGTGGATTGCGTTTCCCCGGCAACCAGGTGTCAACACGGTCATTGTGTAAGTCCCTGCGATATGGTGGAGGGAACGATGTCAAATCTGGGTTGCCATTTCTGGGCTGTGGACATGCCGAACCTGATTCCTGACTTGGTTTTCGCTGTATCTATCTCCAACACATCCCATGATCAAACAACCAACATTCAGATTTTTGATAAAAACGGCGGAACAGAACAGTTAGTTGCAAGCGGTTCCGTGGCGCCCCGCGATGTATCCGTGTTCATGCTTGCAGGCACGAGCAACGGCCAACAAGGGTTCTATCCAGGCGACGCGGGATTGAGCGGGAACGGCATCGCCTTGGGGAGAGCTTTCCGGATTGAATCCGATTACCCGGTTGTCGCTGTCCAGTTCAACCCCATAGGGGGAGCATCCGGCCACTCCACAGACGCTTCTTTGCTGCTTCCGCGGCATACTATCGGCAATGATTATATCCACATGGCTTTTGACCAAGGGCACGGCGGCGGGTCGACCATGATCATAGTCGCTGAAAACGACAATACGGTTGTGACCGTCACTCCCACCGTGAACACTACAGCAGGACAAAACGGACTGCCCGCGATGACAGCGGGTGTACCCACTGATATTTTGATTGACCGCTATGATTATATTCAGCTTACTACCGGCCCCAACAACCAGGATCTTTCAGGATCCATTATCGAAGCGGATGCGCCGGTCGCTGTTTTCGGAGGTCATACATGCGCAAATGTTCCCGACACCAACACCGTGGCATGTGATCACGTCGAACAACAAATCTTCCCTGTCAACACATGGGGAAAAAGATACGTGGCGATGCGAAATCCGCCGAGGGGCGGAGAAGCTATGCAGTGGCACATCCTGGGATCACAAGACAACACCACGGTAAATTTCGATCCACCCGTTTCCCTTGGATCGAGTATCACCATTGACAGAGGAGAAGTCGTCAGGTTTCAAGACATGGGTGATTTCTTCGTGGAGGCCGTGGGCGGACCGATACTGGTTACGGGTTTTATGCTCGGCTGGGCAGCCACAGACGACCCTGAACGTCTGGGAGATCCATACATGGTGCACATGATTCCGGTCGAACAATACCTGACTGATTACGTCTTTCTTGTAGATGACTCTTACGATGAAGATTTCGTAAAGCTGGTGCGTTCCGCGGACGCGGAAGTTTCCATAGGTTGTTTCGGCACGGTGGAGGATCATCGCTGGACGGATGTCGGGCAAAGCGGCTATCAGACAGCCGTCATAAACATGAATCCGGGCGAAAACGGTTGCACCACGGGGGTCAACGAAGCAACCGGGATTCAACCTTTCGGAATAGTGGTCAGCGGCCAGGCTTTCGCCGCTAGCTATGCCTACCCCGGAGGGTTGGCCCTGAGAAACCTCGTGACCCGTTAACCTACCACTGTAAAAGGCTACGTTTCTATCTCGTCGTCCAACCGAGATACAAAGTACTGCCACGCCTCCAGACATGCACGAACACTCGATTCCGCTCCCGTTCCGCCACGCTCCGAAATTCTTTCAACGAGGGAGTCGGCTTTCTGTTGACCGCCATGATGATGTCTCCGGATTGAAGCCCCGCGAATACCGCCGGACTTTTCGAGGAAACCGATTCCACAACCACGCCGTTGATATTCCTGGGAACATTCAACCTCTTACGAAGCGTCGGGGTAAGCCCCCCAACCTTGACCCCTTCCAGAGGCGTGTTTTCAGGTCCCTCGAAGGATCCGCCCGGCGCATCATCCCTAAGTTGAGGTTTCTTGCCGACATCCGCGACCTCATCGGGCAATTCTTCCAGTTTGACCGAGACATTGAAAGTCTTGTCCTCCCTTTTGACCCTCAACCGCACCGTCGTTCCGGCTCCCAACACGGATATCCTGTTTCTGAAATGGTGGAATGACCTAACCGGCTTACCGTCAAGTTCCAATATTACATCACCGCTTTTCAAACCCGCCTTTTCGGCCGGTGTACCAGCCTGCACTTCACTGACCAGGACTCCGTGTCCGGCCTTGAGCCCGAGAGCATCGGCCATAGACGGATTGATCTTCTGAATCATAACCCCCAAGTAACTCCTGCTCACCTTGCCGTCTTTTCTGAGACTTTCCACTATTGGTCCCACCATATCGGAAGGAATGGCGAACCCGACACCCTGGTAACCTCCTGTCCTCGAAACGATTGCAGTGGGAATGCCCACGACTTCACCGTTAATGTTGACCAACGCCCCACCTGAATTCCCCGGGTTTATCGCGGCATCGGTCTGTATGAAGTCTTCATAATCGGTGATTCCCATGCCGGTCCGCCCGACCGCGGACACTATCCCCATTGTGACTGTTTCACCCACGCCGAAAGGATTACCCACGGCAAGTACGACATCCCCGACCCTGAGAGATCCCGATCTTCCCAACTTTGCCGGCTTCAGATCATCGGCATCCACTTTCAAAAGGGCCAAGTCCGTCCTCGGATCCTTTCCCACAACTTCTGCTTTCAATTCCCGCTTATCATGAAGGCTGACCCTTATGTCGGCAGCTTTGGCCACAACGTGATAATTTGTTACTATGTAGCCGTCCTGCGAAACAATCACTCCCGACCCGAGCCCCTGCATCCTTCTTTCCGGCACCCTGTCTCGCGGAACGCCGTGTTCGAAAAACCTTCTGAAGAAAGGATCCATGGAAAACGGGCTCAACCCGCCGGCTCCTTTTACAACTCTCGTGGGATGCACGTTGACAACGCTCGGAACAACCTTTTCAGCCACGTCCGCAAAGCTGTCCCTACAAACATTCCCCGCCTGCATTCTTCTCTGCGCCTGCCGGTCGCCCGGATGTTGACCTGCTGCATCGGCAGTCTTCACATCAGGCGCCACAGTCGGAATCGGCGTCTTGGATCCATGAGAGCATGTTGCCAACATAAATCCGGAAAAAACCGCTCCCGCCAAAAGCCCGGCCAAAAGGTAAGACCATTTTGTTCGGCGTCCTTGAGTCATGATTATCACCTCCTTGGTATTACACCAGGTATCAAATTCACAGCTTATGCCGCCTTTTCCGCTTTTAGATTTCATCGTTGCGGAACACGCCTCAACCAACCCGGCCGCAAAGATGGGGTGGGTTGAAGCTCCTGCTCAATGTTTCACTCTTTTAACTTTTTCAACTTTTTGAATATTCCCGCCGGGCAGGTCCTTTAAATTTTTGAGTCAGCCCTAAGACCCTGTTTAGGTTCGGCCCCATGGGCAGGCCGAGACACAGACGCCGCAAATGTACGGAGGAATATGAACTATTTGCTCATTTCGGCGCAACTGTTGGACACAACCATCCAGATCCACGGCCTCGGAGCGCGAGGAATAATGCAGCTCAGTAGAGGCGTTTTTGATCGCCCCGGCCGGACATCCATCCACGCAGAGAGTGCATTTGCAGCACCGGTTCTTAATGGGAGCACCTGCGGGCAAGGCCAGATCAGTGAGCACAGTGGCCAGGCGGACCCTGGGACCGAACTGCGGGGTGACCAGAAGGAGGGATTTACCCTGCCAGCCGAGCCCGGCATGCAAAGCCACGGCTTTGTGGGACAGGGAGGCCACGAAACGCTCTTCATCCAGGATATGGCTCGCCGGGATGGGCAGAGCCTTTCCGCCCCAGGACTGGAGAAGGCCGGAGACCCGGATGGCAATGTGATCCAGCAGGGCGTTAACTTCTCGATAATGGAGGGCATACAGCGCGGTGGGCCGATCAATGATCGGATCCATGATCCCGTCGGCCAGGCGAACGGCCAGGGAGACCGCTCGGGGATAGCCTTGCAACAAGGACGAAGGATCGGTTTCAATCCCGGCCAGACGAGAAGTATCTGCCACAGCCGCTAGATCGGCTCCCCAGCCTAGGGCAACGTCAACGAGGTGCTTTGCGTTTGGAATACGTGACTCGTTCATGAGATAAGTTGTTGCCTATTGTGTCGGCGTCGATTTTTCGGCCGGAGCGGACCGGCACCCACGCGGCGAAAAGAACGGTCAAGCGCGCCTTTCTTTTGTGAGTGAAAAACTCCGGCAAAAACGGGATGTCTACCAGGATCAGTGACGAGTATCATTTTACAGCCGGTGCCTTTACAAGCCCCAGAATTTTGCAGAGGTCTTTCGGTTCCAACCGGTAAACCGAACCGCGGCCCTGGAAAAAAGAATGCTTCCGGATCAAGTGTATGGCAAGGGGGGAAAACCGGATTGATTCGCCCGATTGGATGTTTTTGACTTCGACTTCCCCCTTTTGAAAAACGCCTTCCCCCGGCCAGGGAGAGGGTATCCTGCCCATTGATTCCCGGTAAACCGCCTCAAGCCTTCCCTCTATTGTCACCGGCCTGCCCAAATTCTTCAGAGCGTTGTTGAAAACCTCTTGCATGCGATCCGCCAGGTCATTCGGAGTGACGCCCATGCTGTCGAGCATTGCTTCGTCCGAAGCGATGATCTCATCAAGTTCCCTTGTATCCGCCCCTAAAAACCCGTCCCGGGATAAAACACCGGGCGCCATTCGTTCGATAACTTTTTTTTCAGACGGTATGCGCTTCATGTCACTACCTCACCATCGGTCGATTGAGCTACGCGAACTTGTCATAGTAGATCCTGTCATTGGAAACACCGTGCTCCGTCAGGACTGCTATCGATGCGTCGATCATTCCGGGACTGCCGCAAAGATACCCTTCCTTTTCCCCGCCGTCACCGATGTGTTTCGCCACGACTTCGGTTATCAGACCCTGCTCTCCCTGCCAATCCGGGCCGGGATCCGCTCCCGAAAGAGCCGGCATGAAAGTGAACCAATCGTGTTTTTTCGCCATGGTTGCCAATTCTTCCAGGTAAAACATGTCCTTTATTTCCACGGCTCCGAAAAAATATGTGCATTTCCTCGAAATCCCCTCTTCGTCCATGTAGCGGAGCATCGACCAAAAAGGCGCCATTCCGGATCCGCCGGCAATCCAGACCATTTCCCTTTCGGTTTCATCGCTCAACCGGAAATCACCATAGGGCCCATTCAGAAAAACTTCATCACCCTCTTTCAAATGCTCGAACACATAGGTCGTACAAATGCCGTCAGGCACCTTACGGATGATCAATTCCAGCGCGTTTTTCTCATTGGGAGAAGATGCAATACTGTACGCCCGGTAGACGGTTTCAGTTACACCCTTGTATGGGGGGGCTTTCAACTGCACGTACTGCCCCGGAGTGAATTCAATCAGGGATGGGTCAATCAGCTTTATCCTGACCAGTTTTATGTCATGAGTCAGATCCAGCATTGACTGGACTTTCCCCCTATATTCCTTGACCGAAAGAAGCTCGGCGGGAATCGCAATTTTCATGTTGTTGCGTATCTTGCACTGGCATGAAATCCTGATGTCATCCTTGATTTCTGCCGGTTCCAGCAACGGCTCCTCGGTCGGAAGGAGGGGTCCTCCTCCCTCGAGGATCTTCACCTTGCAGTATGCACAGGTTCCTCTTCCACCGCACGCCGAGGGGATGAAAATGTTTTGGGAACGCAGCCCGTTTAACAACGTGTCGCCACCCTCGACCTCCAACAATTTTTCTCCGTCATTGATGTCCAGCTTGCAAATCCCGTAGTTTAAGAGCTTCCTCTCTGCAATGAGCAGAAAGACGGCTGAAACCAGGGAAACAAAACCAATAAGAGCCGAAGCCACCAGTACCGTAGTCACGATTTACTTTCCCAACTGCACCATGCCGCTGAACCCTACAAACGCCAGCGCCATGATGCCGGTAATGATCAGGCTGATGCCCGGTCCTTCAAGACCAGCGGGGATCTTCGCGTTCTTCAGTTTTTCTCTTATTCCCGCCATCGCTATTATGGCAGCGGTCCAACCAAGCCCGGAACCCAACCCGAAAACCATCCCATCCATGACTCCGAGTTCAAGGTTAACGAGAAAAAGACTCGTTCCCAGGATTGCGCAATTCACAGTGATAAGGGGAAGAAATATCCCCAGCGAGTTGTAGAGAGTGAGGCTCACCCTCTCTATGATCATTTCCATGAGTTGCACGAACGCGGCAATCACCACGATAAAAAGGATGTATTGCAAACCAAGCGGAACCCCATAGTGCTCATTGGCCGGCACAAGGGCATAATGGTACAGGGCCGCGTTGATCCCGGATGTAAACGTTGTGACAAAAACAACGGCCGCGCCAAGGCCGGCTGCTGATTTGAGTTGCTTGCTCACCGATAGGAATGGACACATCCCCAAAAAGCGCGTCAAGAGGATGTTGTCCGTAAAAGCCGCGGACAGCAGAAGCAGGAAAAGGTATCCCGTTGTAATCGTCCCGGTTTCGGCTCCGCTCATTTTCCTCCTCCTCCTTCTGCTCCGGTCGCAGCAGCCGTCTCTCTCTTCAATGCATATCCCCTTGCTACCCACACGGCCACGGCCAGGACAAAAAACGCTCCCGAAGGCATCACCATTATGGTCCAGCTATGCCACCACAAGTCGAGCGCGGGAAGAGCGTAACCGAAAACGGTTCCGAACCCCATGCTCTCCCTCACCAGGGCCACCGACATCAGAATCAGGGAATAACCCAGCCCCGCGCCGACTGCATCGCAGACAGAGGGCCAGACCGGATTTTTGGATGAAAACGCCTCCAGCCTTCCCATGACTATACAATTGGTTATGATCAATCCGACGTAAGGTCCGATGACCCTGTGAATTTCGGGGTAGTACGCGCGCAATGCAATGTCGACCATGATAACGTAGACCGCGATTATCAAAACCTGGACCATCATCCGGACACGCGACGGGATGTAATCCCTCAACAAGCTGATGGTGAGCCCGGATAAGGTCACCGCCCATATCAACCCGATACACATCAACAAGGTGTTAAACATCAGGTTTGTAACCGCAAGCGCGGAACATATTCCCAGCACCTGCCTGAAAATGGGGTTTTCTTCCCAGAGCTGTTTCAGAAAAGCCTGGGTTCCGGTGATGTTTCCGCCTTGTGCCGGCACGTCTGCATTCCTCTCTTAACCCGATAAAACCGTTATCCGCAAAACAATTGCTTTTATTTATCCTTCTTTACAATCTCTCCCGAATCAAAGGCCTTGTGAAACCTCCGCAAGCTCTCATTCAGAAATCTTTCCAAGGCCATGGATGTCTGTGTCGCCCCGGTCACAGCGTCCACGGACCGGGCATACCTTGGATCGTTCGGGCCGGAAGGTTCACCCTTGCCGATATAAAGGAAAACCGCTCCCTCGCTTTCAGGAGGTCCGACTCTCAAGGGTTCGTCCCCCTTTTTCTCCCGCTCGATCTTTGCAAACTGATCGGTGAAAAACCTCTCAGTTATCCTGGCGCCCAACCCCGGAGTTTCCTTCTGATCCGTGAAAACAATGCCAAGAGAAATCTTTCTTTCAGGATCCATCGCGATATAGCCGTGTATGGGCGCCCAAAACCCGTTGCCCACAAACGGAAATGCAATGCCGACCTCTTTCTCCCTTTTTCCTGTTGCATAAGCCCGGTGCAACCGCAGTTCCACCGGAGGCTTTTGCGAACCATCGACAAGCACGTAAGAAGAATCCACGCGCTCGTCCACAAGCCTTACAACCTCTTCATCCGAAAGGTCGGAAATATCTCGCACACCCCAAGAGGGCGCAAATAACCCGGCAAGAGCGCGGTAACGTCTCATGTTCTCGTTTCGCTCCACTCGGGCGGCGGTTGCGATCTGAAGCACTGTTATGCCTGCCGTAAAAACCAGGCTGACCGCGGCGACAAAACAAATGACGTAGACAGGATTTTTAGTATCAACTCTCACGACTCTCCCGCCTTTTCATTTTTCTCCTCTTTGCGCGCTTTCAACTCCTTCATTTTTCCCGCCCAGCTTTTATCGGCCGTATCCAACAGTGGACTGACGATATTTCCCAATAGAATAGCAAAACTCGCGGCTGCAACGAACTGGCTTTTCCAAGAAAGAATCATGATCATCACGCCGATGAAACCACCGTAGACAAGCTTGGCGGTTTTTCGCTTGGGAGCTGATACGGGGTCGGTGACCATGAACACGGTCACGAAGAGAAACGCTCCGGCCAGGAATCTGAAATGCACGGGTTGAACCTCGGGACCTGCAAGCGCGGAAAGCAGAAAACCCATTCCCGCGCCGCCGATGATCGTACCCGCCATTAGTCTCCAGTCCGCGGTCTTTGTAGCAAGCAAGTAAATACCCGCAAGCAATATGAGCACGGCGCTTCCCTCCCCTATGGATCCTGCTGTCAGTATCTGGATCCCGTACTCCCCGTCAAAGGAACCGCCGATTGTACCCAGAAAAAGATCGCTTATGGGCGCTGTGTACCCAAGGTCGCGAAACGCCATCATCGGGCTTGCAGAACTCACAGCGTCTACCAAGCTCTTTCCGGTATCAGCCAGGTACGCGGGAAGCTTGTCCAAGGTCTCAAAAGACCAATGCACGAACCCCCCGGGCCATTCCCTGAAAGCAGGCACGAAACGGCCCGTCAATTCCAGGGGAAAACAAACGTATACAAAAGCGCGCCCGACTATCGCTGGATTGGCAAAGTTGCGCCCGAATCCTCCGAAAACCTCTTTACCGAACAAAACACCCACCACGATTCCGACTCCCGCCATCCAGAACGGTACTGTCGGCGGCAGTGAAAGCGCAAAAAGCCAACACGTGACAAAAACAGCCATCGACACCGGCTGCCCCCTCTTTTTTGCCATGATGTACTCAACAGACAAACCGACGACATTCACAACCAGGAGCAGGGCCAGAACCCGCCATCCGAAAAAATAAACCCCCGCAAGAGAGATCGGCGCAAGCGCGTAGATCACCTTCAACATCATGGGCTGCTTCAGAAAAAAAGGTTTTTTCTTCCGAACCGGCTTTTCTTCCCTCTTGTTCGCCATTTTGTTCAACCAAGGCAGCGTTTCAAAGACGCCCTGTTCAACGATCTTTTTCCAATCCGATCAACGCATCCAGGGTAGCCATGTCCACCCCGCCACCCAAAGCGGTAAGCACGGGATCCAATTCCCCGTGATCCAAAAACAATCCGCCGCATTTTTCGCAAATCTCCACCGCAATTCTTTCAACTTGCAAGGCCGCCAACTTCCCATCGCAGACCGGGCAGGGCAATTTCACACGTCCCGACGTAGGCGGCACCTTCAGCACTTCAACATCGTCCGGTTGAAGGCTCTTTATCGTTCTCTTTCCGGCCTTTAACTTGAGTTTTATCAACTCGCCCCGATCCAGCCATATTCCCCCGCACCCGGAGCA
Source organism: Myxococcales bacterium (assembly GCA_007131745.1). The sequence continues at coordinate 10,639 of SLPX01000246.1, read as the reverse complement.
GACATCTATTTCAACCCCTCGCACCTCGGACCTGTCCATCACGTTGTTGCACTTCGTACATATTATCAGCGGCGCTTCTTCCATGCCGGACTCCGATTCTTCTGATTACCAGAATAATGTCCTCTCCATTTCCTCTTCGCCGTCCCTGCGCTCGATGGGTTTCCACTCAGCCGACGGGAGAAAAGGAGAACCAGTTTTTACATGGAAACTCCGCATTTGGCAATACATCCGAAAAAAACCCGTGATCATTGTTATGTAGCGAGGAATGAGAGGAATGAAAGGAACATGGCAAACAATCTGAAAAAAATACTTTCTTTTGGGAGTCATAGGAGATAAATATCAGTTCAGTGCATCTAAGGAGGTACCGGTTTGGGGTTATTCGGAAAATTATTTGGAAAAAAAGACAAGGAAAAAGAAGAACAAGAACACTCAGCAGTCGAGCAGGAGACTGAAGAGCGCGAGGAGGCGGTGCGCAAAGAATCTAAAACGGATTCCAAGGGTTCAGATCCTTCAGCATCATCGGCTTCAGGCGAAATCGGGGGCGCAAAATCCTCCCCGGCCAAAAAGGAAGTGAACAAATCTGCCTCTGGAGTGTTGGGTGATGAACTTGATGGTGGTGCTGTGTCGGGTTCTTATGAACCGGATGAAGAGCTGAGCTTGGAGGTTGAAGCCCAACCCGAAGAAGAAGAATATCCTGCGCCGGCTGGGGATGATGGACCCGCTGATGATGAGGCGAAGCGGGAACCCGCGCCGGCCGAAGAGAAGCGGCAAGAAACCGTCGAGGCGGAAGAAAAAAAGAAGAAAAAGAAACGCAAAGGTCTTGCTCCCAACAAGGTGAATTGCGCCAAGTGCGATCGGGAGCTTCCGGTGCTTCTTCCCGGGCACGCCACCGTAATCACCTGCCCTTTCTGCCTCGAACAAACAAAATACGATCCTTAGATGAAGCTCGACTCTTTACCCTTGTCTCAAGATTGCTTAACATTCTGATTCAGTTATTCGCTGAAGCACCCGGTGCGAAAGAAGGTGTGCTTATGTATTTCCGCAAATTCCATCACTTTTTTCTTCCCTTTCTGTGCTTTTTATTCATCTCTTCCTTCCCCGTTCCGGCTACAGCGGGCAAACCGCGCAGGGTCGTGGAGTCTTCTCACGAAAAAATCAACCAGCTGTTGAGAAAAGAAAAAACCGGCAAACGAGGGGGAAATCTTGAAGATGAGATGAAAAAGGTCATAAACCGCTTTCTTGACTTCAACTCGCTTGGAGTGGCTGCGATGTCAAGTCATTGGGAGCGACTTCAGCCCGACCAAAAAAAGGAATTCATCGATCTTTTCCGCGAACTCATAGAATCCAATTATATCCGCCGGTTGCGCGGGGATCTGGACTTCAAGGTTATATACGGAAAAACCGTCCTCAAGGGCGATACAGCCCGAGTTCCGACAACAGTAGAGAGAATGCGAATGGGCAGAAAGGACGAAACCGAAATAGAGTACCTGTTGAGACGAACCGGCGGAAGCTGGCTTGTATACGACGTGATAACAAACAACGTAAGTCTCGCGGACAACTACAGGAGGTCTTTCGGACGGATAATGCGCCGAGACGGTTTTGATTCGCTGCTTAACACAATGAGACGCAGAATAGAAAAACTGCGATAAAATGCAGTCAAATATCATGGGATACTACAAAACCATCAACCTATGAGCGGATACTTCAAGCATACACCGGTTTTTGACCTTTTTTTCGGATGGGCTGTAGCTGCGCTGGTTTCCGCCCTTTTGATACCCGGCTGCAAAAAAGATGGTATTACCAGCCGTGTCATCGAATTCTGCACACCTCTCGCTGCTATCGATGATGCCGAAGGCGGTTTCTTGCCGCACGCGGCTGCGGTAATCAACCCAGGACCCGCGCCTCCGCCCGGCGACGAAGTTTTGGACCTGTTAATCGGAACAGAGTATCCCTTTACAACCATTGACGCATCAACCTATGCACGAATCATGGGCAACGGGTTCACGGAGAGCGGCAGCTTTCTGGAGTCCATGAACCTCGCTGTCGTTGATAACAGGTCTGGAAGCAACGGTGAATCAGACTCAAGAGTGATGGGACGTGCCATATTCGAAAACTTTCCCGCTCTAATAACCGGAATTCCACCGCTCGGACCCGAAGGAAATTTTAGTCAACACATGGGCATTCTCGGCGGGGATCTCCTGCGTCGGTACGCCGTTCGTCTGCATTACGGCTCAGATCCGGAATGCGTTCTTCCATGGAATCCTGAGTCTCGTTTTCCGACAATAACATTCATGCAGGAATATTCCGACAATGACAGGGAGTTGGCCAGGGACGGATTCGCTGTCATGAAGTTCACCCTTGCCGGCGGAGGGCGGATGCTTTTCAACAACAAGAGAATCAGCTTCGGTGCTACCAGGGTTACTGCCGGAGCATGCGTTGAACCCGCTCCTTTTTCCGCGGAAGACATGGATCCCGATTCCGAATCCATTTATTCCATGTCCACGCTTGAGGAGAAAATTCCCGTCACCGGCCGGGACGCCATGCTCCTTGTCTCTACCGGCACAACACCTCTCGTGCTGGGTGAAAGCTTTTTCGCTGCTGTCGAAGCAGCCGGAAGCAATCAGGACCCACCCGTAAACTACCCATCAACCGACACCACGATGAGTCTCATGGAAGGACGGGTTACGGCTCGAGCAGTGTCATTGAACCGTGTGGCTCTTTTGGGCAGCGTTTCCGGTGACTTGAGTCCCTGCAGAGAACTGGCATTGCGAAGACGCATAGCATGGGTGCGTCATTGGCTGCCGCAATCGGAATGGACGGAAGGAGAGTTTCGGATCAACAAGATCGGCGCTCCGGTAGCTGAATACGACGCTCAACGAAACCCTGAAACACCTCACCCTTCCCTGGCCGCGTACGTTGTTTCAGACAACACGAAGCTCTTGGAAGGTTTGAGATTTGAAACAACGGAACAAATCCCTTCAATTGATGGAATCGTGGGGCACGAATTTTTGAAAAACTTCGAATTGATCATCGACTACCCGGGCCAAAGGCTTTTGTTCAGGTGTCTAGCATACAAGCCCCCTGAGAATTCTACATGCGGCTCTTCTGAAGATCTTGAAACTTCAACATGCTGCGACCGGATTGGTCGATGCAGTTGTCCCTCTCTCCAACCCTGCTGCCAGTACACACAGACAAGAAGACCCTGATACGAAAGACAAAGTCCTTGTTGACTTGACCTGACCCGATTGACCGGCTTATATAAACCCGGCTTAAGGCAGTGTTTTCTATTGTCAATCATTTGCCCCGTGAGAAATGAACATGGAACAAGATAGGAAAATCTCATTCATTGACTACCTGCCGGAGAGTCGGAACGTGAAGGTCGAGAAAGAATGCGCCGGAAAAGTAGAAACATATTGCTCGCGCAATAATGAAAACGTTGTGAAGAAATTCAGATTCGTGATGCATCTCCGCATTCCGACCTTTGTTTTTCTTTTCTTTTTGCCCGCTCTTTCCTGTTCTCGAAAAGAATCTTCCGACACCGGGAAAACCTCAACTGATCTGACATTTGAGTCAATCCATCCAAACAGCGGAGGGAATTTTTCTCCATATAAGCTCAGGATCAGGGGAACCAATCTCCACGTTTTCGAAGATCCTTCCGCCTCAGGAGAAGCAGAAAAAAGACACGATTACCGGCTGGAAATGTGGACCGGTTCTGCGAAACAGCTTGGTCGGGGATTTTCCCTGGAAGATCTTTCCCTGGCCGACCCCAACCATCTCTCCGCAACAGTGCCGCCGGGTGTATACCCCGGAACCTACACCCTTGTAGTGCGGCGAGGCAGAAGGATGAAGTTCACAAATCTCCGCTACATTGTCACGGACCGCCCTGAAAACAGGGATGCTCCCAGGTTGCACCGGATAACACCTTCAACCATCCGCTCGGGCGATCCGGCGCGGCTCAGCTTCATGGGTTCAGACCTTGCGGATACGATCCGCATTGCACTTGAAGGTCCCCTGCCGGAACGGCAAGCTCCTCTCGTACGACTTAGAAGGATGGGTTATTCGGTCGGATGGCCGTTGCAAGACATCCGGAAACGATTCATGCACAACATCTCGAATGAAAACAGTGCACGCGTGAGCGCCTCAGTGGGCCGTCATCTGCCCCCGGGGCGTTACACGGTTCAAGTTTCCACAACCACTCACAGGGGTCATCAGCTCGACACAGACAACAAGGTCACCGTACTCCCGCCCGAAGAAGGTATTCCTGAAAGTCTTTTGAACTACCTGATATATTTCGGCGTAATGGGAACGGTTTTCCTGCTGGGCATGATCATGGCCTGGCGACAGGGTGACGTGGGGTTTGAAAGCAAGAAACAACGACTTAACCTGGTTTGGATGGTCGGCGGTTTGCTTTTCTACGCGGTATTGATAGGAAGCTTTCAGTTCTATTTCGCCCGGCTTTTTTGAGACTGAAACACCGGACTCTAAAGGCTTTACAGAGGAAACATGCAAGGAACCCACATTATAGGAACTTCACTGGATTACGGCATCATCATAGGCTATTTCGTTGTAATCCTCGGTTTCGGAGCCATATTCAGTCGCTATACAAAAAGCACCAAAGATTTCTTTTTCAGCGGCCAACGTTTTCCATGGTGGCTCATCGCTTTTTCCATGGTCGCCACCATTGTCGGCTCCTACAGTTTCATCAAGTATTCGGCAGTCGCTTATTCTTACGGGATGAGTTCCACCCACACTTACTGGAACGACTGGTACTGGATGCCCCTGTTCATGTTCGGCTGGTTGCCGATTATCTACTATAGCCGTATCACCTCCATTCCCGAGTATTTCGAGAAACGGTTCGACAGGCGGACCAGGTTGATGGCGACCATCCTGATGTTGACCTATCTTGTAGGGAACATAGGAATTAATTTTTACACCCTCGGTGTCGCACTAAACGCAATGCTGGGCTGGGACCTCATGTTGGCCGTGGTGGTCATCGCGGTCATATCGGCGATATACGTAACCGCCGGAGGACAGACATCGGTAATCATGACGGATCTCCTCCAGGGAGTTTTGCTTCTGGCGGCGGGATTTCTGCTCTTCGGTCTTGGCCTTTATTACATCGGAGGAATTGATGTTTTCTGGGGTTTCATGCCTTATCGACATCGCCTTGCCCTGGGATACACAAACCATCCACCCGATTTCAACATGGTGGGAATCCTATGGCAAGACGGTTTGAGCCAGGGGTGTTTCGTCCTGTTCTTGAACCAAGGTATCATGATGCGATACCTCTCTGCAAAGAGCGTCAAAGAAGGACGCAAGGCCATCACCGCTGTTTTGATCGTTCTCCAGGTGATTGCGGTCGTCGCCGTTGCGGGAGCGGGATGGCTGGGCAAAGTGATGGAAGCGAGGGGTTTGATCCCGAGCGACTCCGACCCTAACACGGTTTTTGTCCTGGTAGCCTCTATTCTTTGTCATCCCGGGCTGTTCGGATTAATCATGGCAGCGTTGACCGCGGCTCTCATGTCAACCGCCGACACTCTGATCAACGCTACATCAGCGGTTGCGGTGAACGACATCTGGAAAGTCTACGTAAAACCGAAAGCAACGGATAAGCAGTCTCTCAGAATGGCCAGGTATGTTTCCCTGGGCGCTGCGTTTATCGGAGTCATAATTGTTCCGGTTTACGCTAGTTTTCAATCCATATACGCAGCCCATGCAGCATTTACGGCCATGGTCTCCCCACCTCTGGCAGTGGCCTTGATGTTCGGAGCCTTCTGGCGAAGGTTTACAACCAGAGCCGCTTTTCTAACCATCACGCTCGGCATTGCAGCCATGGCGCTTTCAGTTGTTTTCCCTGACGTCCTCGCTCCTTTCGCCTTTGGTATCGAAAAGGCCGGAGGTTCGGGGCTGGATGGGCATTTACAATCATATTTTTTCGTTCGAGCTCTTTACGGGTTTGTAATCTGCGGCACCATCGGCATAGTAACGGCTTACCTCACTCAGGCCAGGCCTGTAGAGGAATTGACCGGCCTCGTCTGGGGTACCCTCAAAGAAGCCCAGGAGGGGTACAAGGGCGGCACTCTGAACACGGCGAAAGGCAAACCTGTTTTCCTGAAAGCCGCCACTCTCGACATGGAAGCGTATGATGAAGACACCGGTCGTTTTGGAGTCCGTCTACCGAAGAAAGCTCTCGGCACCCTGGCCGCCAAAACCGGGGACCTGCTTTTTGTAACCGACAAGAGATGGTACACAGGAGGATTGCGATCAATTCACGCCCGCATTCTGCCCGAAAGAGCTTCGGGCGAACATATCGAGCTTCCCTCCAAGGCGTTGTCCCTTCTCGGTTGGAAGAAGGAACGCGACTCACGGGTTTTTAAAATTGAAAAACTGATGTAGGTTCCCTTTGCAGCGGTTCGTTGAATCGGGGGGCTTGATTCACGGCTTATCGGGCATTATGTTAACTAATGCCTGAATGCCGACAGTCACCCGGTGACGGAAGGTTTCAGAGATGACGGGAGTCAAAGAAAATGTTGTTTAGAAGTTTGAAGATAGGACGAATCGCGGGATTCGACATTGAAGTCAATACGAGCTTCTTGATCCTGCTCGGGTTGGTGATCATGTTCCAAGGAATCGGGGCAGGATTGACCATAGCGGTGGTTGTATTCGGATCCGTCCTTTTACATGAACTGGGTCATTCAATCGCCGCCAGAAGACGGGGTGTTCCAATAGCGGGAATCGAACTCCATTTTTTCGGAGGAGTGGCCAAAATGACCCGGAATCCACGCTCGCCGCGGGATGAAATTATCATTGCCGCAGCCGGACCGGCCGTGTCTTTCGCCTTGGCAGGCGTTGGCCTGATAGGGGCAATACTGTTTCCGTTCCCCACCATTCGGCTCTTCGCCGGGGTAAACACGGTTCTGGGCGTTTTCAACCTCCTACCCGCCCTGCCGATGGACGGAGGAAGAATATTTCGCGCCGCTTTGTCAAAGAAACTCGGCAGACTTCGAGCCACGCAAATAGCAGTAAAAATCACACACGGAGCGGCTGTTCTCCTGGGTCTGGCAGCAGCATCGACCCGCAACTGGCACCTAGTAGCGGTTGCGATCGTGATATGGATGATGGGAACACGAGAGGAAAGAATAGCCCGCTACTGGCACTACGACGGGGAAGAGCCGCAAATTGAAGTGTTGGGAAGAAACGGAGATTCACAAGGCTGGTTCGATCCTAACGGAAGGCCGTCGAACAATTCGGGGCCTCTCCATTCAAAAGCACCATATAGCAATGGAAATCATGAACAGAGGATCTATCGAACAAACGACGGGACCTTTGTGGTAGTCAAAAAGATCCAGTGGTAAGACATCATCTGGCGAAGTAAAACTCGACCCGCCGATTGATTTCCCTGTTTTGGGTTCGTGATGTACCCTCATATATTGGCCTGATTCCCCCGAGGCCCCTTGCAACTATCTTGTCAGCGGGAATGCCGGCTTTTACCAGGTATTCCTTCACCGCATCCGCCCATGCCTGTGAAATTTTCTTGGCCTTGGCCTCCGGCATTAGCGGCTCCACAAACCCTACAACAACAATGTTTTGCACAAACTCCAGGCGGCACTTCAATTGGGGCACAACCTGCTGCAAGATCTCTTCAGAGGGCGGCACTAATCTGGTAGATGTTCCCCTGAACCTTATCTGCCTTTTCAGAACGAGGCGTTCTTTTTCCACGGTCACATCGGAATCTTCATCAGGAGCAGGACATACATCCTCTTCAGTCCTGACGGGCTCCGGTTCCGGAGGCGGAGGCCCGGGATCCGGACATCCATCCTCGTCATGATGTCCGTCCACGTTTTCCGCTTCATCCGGGCACTTGTCCAGGTAATCGGGTATGCCGTCACCGTCCCTGTCAAGCATTTCCCTTGGGCAACCGCTGTATTTAGCCGGACCGGAGTGCATGGGACAGAGGTCCCTTCCCTCGCAATAGTACTTATACTTTTCGAGGTTCGCCTGAATAGTCTCATTGGGATCACAAATACCATCTCCGTCGTTGTCCGGGTCGGGGCAACCGTCCTCATCCTGGAACCCATCCAAATCTTCAGGTTCATGCGGACATTTGTCCAGATAATCGGGTATGCCGTCGCCGTCACTGTCAACAAGTTCAGGCGGACAACCATGATACATTGCCGGGCCGGGTTTAAAGGGACACTTATCCCTGTAATCCGGTACGCCGTCGCCGTCCGAGTCTTTTACAAGAGCAGGCGAATACTCTATCCTGAAAAAGGTCCTCCACACCGGGCTTCCAACCGCCTTTATGAGCCCGGCGCCTCCGCCGGCAAGAAAAGACAACCCCCACGGGAAGCCGACCCGGATCCCTGCATCGACCTCAAGCGGATTCTCGTCCAACTCCATGGACAAACCGTTCCGACCCACGATCTCAACAAGGCCTGCGAGTCTGACGCCGAAAAGACCGGTTCCCTCCCAGAAGGCATACTCACCGGCGGCTCCATAGGTGAATTGATGACCCACCGTAGTTGAAAAAAATTGTGATTCTTCCACCCTTGCTATGAATCCGGCATTAGCACCGATCCTGAGATCCCTGTGAACAAATTCGGCAATCAACCGGGGTCGCACCGTCACGTTCTTCTCACCGATGAAATTGTTCTCGGCCCGGTAATTGGGAATATCCCCCACCCATGGAAGCGTTACAGTCGTTGACATAGCCAGCCGAAGCTTTTCATTCAAAAAACGCCACAGCGACGTTTTTAAGTGAATTCTCATATCGCCGATTCCAAAACCCCTTATCTGACTCGGAGTATTCGACGGCATCGGGTAACCACTTACATCCAGTTCGCCGGATTGAAAGTAAATCGGCAAAGAGATTCCAAATTGGATTTGCCTGAACAGGTAGTTGCCTCCGAGACCCCTTGTATTGATCCCGAAAAACCCGTGAGCAAAGAGAGTGTTTTGATGTTCAATGACAATATTTTCCGTCTTGAGATCACCATCTTCAACCAGGAAAATGGATAAAGGCCTGTGCTGAAAAGTGTAATCGAGGGACAAGCCGTATTGCAGGTGACCCGGCATGGCAGTACTCTCCACAGTGATAAACTGCCCAGGACCTATTGCCGGATCGTAATTTTGGACTTCAAAAGATCTGTCAAGTTGAGGCTGCGCATCGGCCAGACCTGTTCTCCAAAAAACTACGGAAAATAAAACTAAAGCTATCAGCCTTGAACCATTACCACGAAGAACAGCGGCCGGTTTCATGTATATCTCCTCCTGTGTGTATAGATACCCGATGATAACTGAAACAATCCGATACACAACAGTAATTTTCCTCACTGACAAAATATTTCAGTTATTGTTTCGTGAGGATTCGAAAAACAAGGGTTCAACCTTCCACGGCTTCATTTTTTCCGACAACGACCAACCGCTTTTTCCAGTCTTTCCAATAACTCCGGGTTGCCTCCGACAAGATTTCTCGCGTTATCAAAAGCTTTTAAAGCACTCCGGCAGTTTTTCATCGCTGCCTGGATCTCACCCAGTAAAAGCTGCATTTCACCCCGCAATTCATCTCGTTCTTCCTGCACTAAAGACAGAGCTGTTTTTATCATTTTCAAGGCGTTCTTGTGTTTTCCTGAGAGAAAAAGCACCTCGGCACGTCGCATTTGAATCGTCGAATTCTTGGGGGATCTTTCGGCCGCCTTGTCAAGAGCTTCCAGTGCACTGTCATGATTTCCCGCTGCAAGATGTGCTACTCCCAACAAGTAGAGCCTCGCCGGATTTTGGGGTGAAAGCGCGGCTGCTTTCTCGGCATGCTTCAGCGCTTCTTTCGGTCTCTTCAAGGCCAAAAGCGCCTTGGCCGCCCCTTCTTCCGCTCCAGCATTCACATTGCCGCCTTCCAGCACTTTCAAGAAACGATTCAAAGCATCAACCGGGCTTCCCGCTTTCAAATAAGCTATTCCGGCTGCAAGCCAAACCCCCGGAGTCGTCGCACCCGACCCTGCCGCCTTGTCAAGAGCCTGTGCCGCGGACGCTGCCCTGTTGTTATACAGTCTTGCCAAACCCAGATTGTACCAGAGACTCCCGTCGGCCGGAAACGCCTTGATCGCTGTTTCGAGGACCCGGATACCTCCCTCAAAATCATTCTGCATCATATAAAGCCCTGCAAGATTGTTGTGTTTTTCGGGAAAATCCGGTTGTCTTTCCACTGCTTTTTCAAGGGCTTTCACAGCCTCGTCGTTTCGATCGAGCGCCTGCAGGCAGATGGACCTGTAATAATGTCCGCGCGAATCCTCCGGATTCATCTGCACATACTCGTCGAACTCGCTCAACGCTGCGGTAAAACTCTTTTGGGAAAAAAGCTCCTTGCCCTTTGACAACCCGGGCGGATCACCGCCGGGTCCTCCGGAAGGATCCACGAACGGTTGTTCTTCCCCTGATGTCGTAGGAGCGGTTCTTCTCTCTTCTCTCGGGCACCCGGCCGCAAGAAGCGCAATACCAACGACCGACACGCAAATCAGCATAATTTCAGATCTCTTCATCTTTATTTCTCCTGAATAAAATTCATCTCGAATCGGCAACCGCGAGTTGGAAACACAGCCTTATCTGCGAATTCTTATGGTTCCTTCTTCGCTTTCAATAACGT
>SLPX01000226.1 GCA_007131745.1 Myxococcales bacterium | reverse complement strand
TGTCACTTAGGCCACAGGGGGTTGGTGGTGGGGCCCCTCAGCGGATCGCCGGGGTTGGTCTGCGCCGATGAAGGCGACGTATGCTCATCCCCCCGCACCCAAAAGCCCCAGAACAGAAATAACATTTTTTTACATTGACCATCGTCAAACCCCACCCTGTAGTGCGCTGGAGGGGATTTTTTTTGCCTCTTGTATTTTTAAATACATGGTTACATGATTTAAATTGTATCAGTAAGATTCCGGAGGGTAAGTAGGATGATAAATAGATGTCAAGAAAGCCTCAAAAGAAGACGATTCCCCCGAAAGTTCCGGAAGCGATATCAATGATCAAAGAAGAGAGAATTATTCGGATGAACTTTCATCGGAGAAGGTTTTTTCGGATCTCCAAGCCGGCGAGCATGACGATGGATCCGTGGATGGAGGACCGGATGCAAGCCCGGCAGAAGTCTCGAATTAAACAGGGAAGATGCTCATGAACAGAAGATCGCTTCCGGTCATCGAGGAACTCGGCTACTCCAGGACATCAATGGGTGAGATAGTCCTGCGCCGGCGGAGGTCCCCCTCCGTGAAGGACGAATTCGTCTACGAGATTACGCTGGGCGGTGAGATGCTCATGTCCAGCACGGTCAACACCAGCGAGCGGGCCCTTGCTACTTTGACCCTGGACAGGCTCGAGGAAAGAAAGGCGGAAGTCCTGGTTGGAGGCCTTGGCCTCGGCTACACGGCCTTGGCTGCCCTTGAATACTCGAACGTTGAGCGTGTCGATGTTATCGAGCTTGTTCAGCCGGTGATAGACTGGCACCGGGAAAAACTGTTCCCCGCTGCTGCAGCCCTGGCCGATGACCGCAGGTGCAGGCTGTTGCAGGGGGACTTCTTCGAACTGGCGTCGGAAGAGACCGGACGCTCTTACGACGCCGTCCTCCTGGACATAGACAACGCCCCTGATTCACTGCTTCATTCGCAACACGGGGCCTTCTATGAAAAGGAAGGGCTGCAGAAGATGTCCCGCCTTATTAAAGAGGGTGGAGTGTTCGGCCTGTGGTCTGCGTGCAAACCCGGGGATGAGTTTCTGAAGACACTGGAGGAGGTTTTTCGCTCAGTCAACTGCCAAGAAATCGTTTTCTACAACCCTCATGAAGGCCGAATGGATTCCAACCGGATCACAACTGCGTTCCGTAATTAGAGCCTGTTGCAGTGGGGATCAATCGTCGGGGACATGCCTCTCCGGAATTAGTGCCGTTACCGGAGGTTTACGGAGCAGCCACCGGTACCAAGAGGCGTGAAGGGTGACTGGGGCCTGTCAGGATTGTTATATCAGCGGGCTGGGTGTCCACGGCCGTCATCATTTGCGCACCGGTGTTGGAGTTCTCGGAGCTGCCGCACTCGGAAGAGGCGATGAACAGGCCGAGGCGGGAGCCGGCGGCCACCCGGTAGCCGACAGCGACCATTTCCATCCGGAGGGTCACCGGGGTGTCTGCCTCCAGTGGCGTTGGAGCGGTAAAAGAGTCACGGAAGCGGAGCCGGAGGGCGTCCAGGGTTATCAGGTGCCACTGAGGATCGTTTTCCCGGATTTCGCAAAGGTAGACGAAGACATCCGTGTCCGGGGTGTTAACGGAGAGGTGTACCTCGAACTCAGGAACCCCCGCGATATCCAATGGCTCGATTAAGACAGGGCTCAGGTAGGCTGCGTTGCCCGTGTAAACCGTGTCGCAAGCATCGTCATGTGTGGGATCGAAGCGGTAGGTGAGCGAGTCGTCCATGCCTGGTAATGTTGCGTTTAGGGTTCCTTCGATGGTATCCGGATCCACCGAGTCCAGATAAAATGACAATTGATCCGTCACGGGGGGCCAGCTATCAGAGGTGACCCACCGGTTGCTCCGCTGGATGTGGACCTGCACATCGGCAACACCGGACAGCCCGACATCCTCACCCTTGAGGAACGTGTCCAGGTAGTCGCGGAAGAGCTGTGCTGCGTCGCTGGACGCGAAGGGGTCTCCCACCGCACCGGAGTGGCCGTGTTCCCCAAGGTAGTAGCGCTGTTGGGCCTTTGCCTCGGGGGAGCATGTTCCCTGCATCAGCTCGCGGTAGGTATCCAGGACATCGTCCTCCCACTCGGTGGCGGCCTGGAACAAGAGCATCGGAGTACAGACATCGGACAGCTTGCCCTCGAAGCTCCAAGCGCTCCAGTAGTCGGAGTCGGCCTCCATATGCGGTGTCACCCTTCGCCACAGAGGTGTCTCCTCTCCAAAAAGAGCCACATCCAAGTCGGCCGGTGGACGGTGCTTTGTTGCTGTGGTCAAGCTTTGAATGTCGCTGAATAGATCCTCGCCGGTCTCGATAAGATGAAGCCACCACAGCAGGTGCCAACCGAGGACGCCATTATGCGAGATGGGCCAGCTCCGGTAAGCATGCGAAAGAAAACCGTCGGCCACCACTACTTTTACATGGGATGAGCGCATTGCCGTTGCAACGGCGGTAAACCCTTCATACGACGCACCGAAGGCGCCCACGTTGCCGTCCGACCAGGGCTGTTCGACAATCCAACTCACGTTGTCCTCGCCGTCGTCGAACTCCTGGACGAGGGGCGTCAGCTCCCCTTCAGAGCCGGCCGTTCCGCGCACGGCCTGCACGACGAAGGCGTACCCATGCTCCGTGAACTTACTCAGGTATTCGTTGTATCCCTCGCCGCTGATCTCCCAATAGGGAGTTCGTCGCAAGACAGTCGGGTAAGGCGGCGTCCCGGCGGGCAGATACACCCGTGTGCGCAGGCGCGTACCGTCCCGCATGTCCACCCCGGCCTCCCCTTCCAACCCACAACTGCCGCTAGCCTCGTCACAAACGGACTCGGGCGAACAGATCCCACAGGTAGAGCCGCAACCATCATCCCCACACGCCCGTCCTTCGCAGGACGGCACGCATGTGGCCGCGTCGGCGGTGCTGTCCCTCTCCGTCCACGCATCAGGTACGCTCGCAGCGTCCCACTCGTCTTCACCAACACTCGAGCCGCACCCAAGCGTGAACAAGGAAGTCAGTGTCACCAAAAGTACCACTGTGGCAAAAAACATCTTTCGCATAGAAAAACCCCTCTCCGCTAAAGACCCTGATATTTGCTAAAAAAAACAAAGTATGATCATGTGTTTTCTTTCCTAAAAAAACAGCCATGTATTCCCAATTATCCACAACAATAAACGGTTCTGTTTTTTGAATATCTTTTCCACAGAAAGGATAAAATCCGAGATGTGCTTGTTCAAGGAAAATCAGGGAATCTCGCCGGAGAGAATAATCTCGCCGGAGAGAATAATCTCACCGGAGAGAATAATCTCACCGGAGAGTGTTGTCAGAGAGTGTTTCAGGGACAAACGGCTTCGATGGGCTCGATGCCCGCGTTTCCCAGCACATGGGTTCCGCTGCCGGAAATCTCCACCCCACCACAAAAAGTGTTTTGGAGAAGAACCGAAACACCTTCCGGAAAGCCCGATCGGCAAAGCTATCAAATACGCAATCAACAACTGGGAATACATAACGGTTTTTCTCGAGGATTCAAAAGTGCGGCTGGACAACAACATTTCGGAGGGACATCTTCGGATTGCTGCACTTGGTCGCAAAAACTGGTTGTTCGTCGGAAATGAACGGGCCGTTAAGAACTGGGCTGTTCTTCAGTCACTTGTCAGCACCTGCCGGATTCACGAGGTAAATCCGGAACAATATTTGACCGACGTCTTGATGAGAATTCAAACCCACCCGCAATCAAAATTCGAAGAACTTCTGTCGCAAAACTGGAAGAATCTTTTTGCACTGCCTCCTTGACCAAAAATCAAAATAGGTTTCTGCTCCGGTAATCACGCTTCAATTCAAGGCGCTGAGGTGGTTGACAACCGCAGATAACTGAGAGACATACCGTCAATGGTAGACGAAGAACATTTTTTGCGGAAAGGGGGCCTTGATCATGGCAAGCAACGGAATCAAATACTATTTATCCGTTTTTCTGTTTTCAGTTTCAGCATTGGTTTTTTTACCGTCGTGTGTCGTACCTCCCTCCCGCAAGGAAAGGGAAAAACCTGAAATAAGCCGGGAAAAGAAGGAGAAGCAGAAGGTGGAATGGAAAGAGGCGGATGCGAAGAAGGAGGCGGAGGAGAGGAAAAAGGCGGAAGCAGAGACAAAAGACGACAGTCGAACCGGAATCACCTGGGTGGAAATCAAAGGCGGCGGCTTTCAGATGGGGTCGGATACGGGAGATTCAGACGAAAGACCTGTTCGTCAAGTGAACATAAAAACATTTTGGATGGCAAAGACTCAAGTTACTGTGGCCCAGTATCGAAAGTGCGTGGACGCGGGCAAGTGTTCGGAGCCGCCTGTTCTTGGACAACAAAGGTTCTTCAACTGGAACCAACCAGCCCGGGAAAACCACCCGGCAAACGGCGTGACTTGGGACCAAGCAAGCGCCTATTGCAAATGGGCCGGAGGCCGGCTTCCGAGCGAGGCGGAGTGGGAATATGTGGCCCGAAGCAGGGGTAAGTCTTGGAAATACCCTTGGGGCAATGAAAAACCTACCTGCGAGCGGGCGGTGATGGATGATGGTGGTGTCGGATGTGGCAAAGGTACCACAGGGGAAGTATGTTCCAAACCGAAGGGAAATACTGAGCAGGGTTTGTGCGATATGGCAGGCAATGTGTGGGAGTGGGTGGAGGATGACTACCATGGTTCGTATGACTGCGATGCAAATCCGAAGGCAGAATATTGCGAAAATGGAGGTAAAGCGCCATCTGATGGGAGTGCTTGGGTGGACGAACCACGCGGCTCCTCCCGGGTCATCCGCGGCGGTGGTTTCAACATCATCGATACCGCGTACCTCCGGGTGGTAGCCCGCTTCGGCAACTACCCGACGAATCGCGGCGGCAGCACCGGGTTCCGGTGTGCCATGGACCCTGCTGAGTAGACAGCCAAGGTGGTAAAACATAGAGCGGGGTTTTATTATGCGTTTTCCCTTTGCCCTTTTTCCCTCTGCCCTCTGCCTTTTTGTTTTTTCTTTCTGTTTCGGTCTGGAAACTAACTGTTTTTTGTCAGATGGAAGGGGGGCCCGCGTCTTCGGTTGGGTTATATTTCGCTTGCGTAGAGCTTTAATGTGTATTGCCTGCCGGATTCACGAGACCATAGAAGTCATTTCAAAAGCCCTTTTTATTCTTGTGAACCAAGATATCACAGCTCGAGATATATTTTGAGAGAAAAAACGCAGAGAACTTGGGATAGGCAGAAACGAAAT
>SLPX01000336.1 GCA_007131745.1 Myxococcales bacterium | reverse complement strand
GGTGGAGCCTATAGGATTACTTCAGATCTTCCGGTGATTGCTTATCAGTTCAACCCGATTGATGGATCAATGTCTTTTCTCAGCGATGCCTCACTTTTGCTGCCGGTTTCAGCGTTCGACAGGTATTTTTACGTGCCGGCGTGGCCGTATGGAGTTGCAGACGGCGGTGGAGGAGGGTGGCCAGCGCACATACAGATCGTGGCGGCCGAGAGCACTGAAGTCAGGGTGACTTCACCGATTGTCACTGAATCGGGCAGTGTGCCGTCGCTTCAACCCAATGTGGAAACTGCTTTCCAGTTGGAAGAAGGCGATTTTCTCCAGTTGACCGTGCAGAATTTCATGGAAAGTTTTGCCGGAACCTACGTGGAATCCGACGGCATGATATCTGTTTTTTCATCCAATGATTGTGTCGACGTGCCCGCCACAGCGGGTAATTGCTGCTGTGATCATCTGGAACAGCAGATATTCGGGCTTCAGACATGGGGCCGCCAGTATGTAGCTTCAAGAGTTCCCAGACGAGGAGCCGAGGGAGCCTACTGGCAGATCCTGGCATCACAGGACGACACTACGGTGTCATTTGATTTCAATCCGGCAGTTACGGGATTGCCTGCAAGCGTTCAGTTGAACGCGGGAGAGATAGCTGAATATTACGTCAATGGGAGCGTGGATCATCCTGGTGACTTCTTTGTGTCCGCGGACAAGCCGATTCTTGTTACTCAATTCATGGTTAGTGCTGCCTTGGCGGGTTCCAATATCGGAGATCCTGCGATGGTATTGTCAGTGCCGGTAGAACAGTTTCTGGATCGATATGTTGTACTGGTGCCTCATACATGGCACACCGACTGGGTGGTGCTCGTAAGGGAGGCGGGTGCATCCGTTGAAGTCAATGGGGTGACGGTCGATACCGATTGGGTCCCCGCCGGATCTTCGGGTTACGAGGTCAATCGCTATCACGTGCCTGACGGAGTTCACGTGCTGACCGGCAGCGCGCCTTTCGGAGTAATCGTTGTGGGAGTGGATTCACATGATTCCTATGCGTATCCCGGCGGGCTCAACCAGCAGATCATTAATCCCATATTCTGATTCATGTCGTATTGCGATATTTCAATAGGTGTGCAACGAGTTCTGCGAATCCCTCTCCGCCTTCCGACTGTGTGACATACGCGGGAAGCGAGGTCATTGAGTCTGCAAACCTGGAGATGTTGGCCACGCCGCAACTGCATGGAAAACGAGCGAACATGGGTTCGTCGTTTGGGGAATCACCGACAAAGATCGAATGCTCAACGTCAAGAGGTTGATGAAGGATTTCCGCGCAAAAACGCTTGCACATCGTGAGTTTGTCGAAATCGCCGAACCAGCCGTTTACATGGATGGAGCTGATCTTTGCCTTGGCGCCGTGAGATAAGAATATTTCATGGATTCGCGCAACCGCGTTGTCGTCCAATGGCGCGACTTCTTCGCAGAAATCAATGGCAAGATCATATTCGCGGTAAGGTTGATCCGCGGCCACCTTGCAGCCGGGAACTTCGCGAAGCACTTGGCTCCGGATTTTTTCCAGTTTTTCATGTGCATCCGTCGGGCGTTGTGAATACAGCCGCTTCATTTCGCCTTTTTGCATTGTAAAGCAAAGCGCGCCGTTTTCGCCGATAACCCCGGCGACCGGCCACATACGGGCTATATGGTCACACCAGCCCGCGGGGCGGCCTGTGACCGGGACAATTCCCATCCCGGCTTCGTGCGCTTTCCACAATGCAGCATAAGCAGCGGAAGGGATTCTGCCGTTTGTTGTCATTGTGTCGTCGATGTCCGTGAAGATCATTTCAATCGAACGGCACGTTCGAGGGTTCATATCGGAGATCGGTTTCATTAAACTTCCTTTTGGATTTTTGATTTGCATTTTATCCGTCCGTTGTGTCAAGAGAAACAATGCAAAGCAGTGTTTCTGAAAAAGCCGAACGTCGAAAAGGCATTTTGACAGAAGACTGCGAATAGGTGAACCTGCGACATGTTGAGTCGTTTGCTCAGCATTCTGCGTGAGTGGGAAGAGTGGTGGGGGTATGGAATGATTCTGTTTTTAGGCCTGTGAATAATCATGATCTGGATTTTGCTTATATTGACGGCGCTGCCCAGCGTCGCTCTCATGGTGTTTTTCTACCTGAAGGACAAGTACGAGCCGGAACCCAGGGGGCACGTGGTGACCGCGTTTTTGTACGGCATCCTCGTGTTGATTCCGGCGCTTTATGCGGGGGGATGGATTTCAGGGTTGGTGAGCCGTGATTTTTTGATTTTGGGAGGGGTAAGAGCGGATCTTTACAGGGCATTCATGATTGCTGCTTTGACGGAGGAAGGCTTCAAGTACCTGTTGTTTCTTTCGACCGTGGCCCGATGGCGGGAATTCGACGAGCCGTTTGACGGTATCGTATATGGTGTTGCGGTTTCTTTGGGGTTGGCGACCGTTGAAAACATGGCCTATGTTTTCAGAGTATACGCAACGGGTGGTTCTCCTGTGATGTTGGCGATATTGAGGGGAGTGCTCGCTGTTCCGGCTCATGCCTTGTACGGTGCAATCATGGGATATTTCGTAGGCAGGGCCAAGTTCATGAACGCCGGCAAAAAGAAGGTGCTTTATTATTTGTCCGGGTTTGCGGCTGCTTGGATTTTTCATGGACTGTATGATTTTTTCTGCTTTTATGTGGGGACTTTATCCGGGTGGATGATGCTGATCGGAGTAAGTGTTGCGATGTGGGTTGCGGTTTTTTGGATGATGCCCCAGGCGTCGGTCAGATCGCCCTTCAAGGATGATGGGAACACTGGAAACGTCGAAGCCGGAGTGGCGACGAGGAAATGCGATCCTGATTTGATTGAAAAGGAAAGGAAAACGCAGGACAGGGAGAATGAAAGTGGAGGAATTGCAGTGAAGAGAAGTGCAAAGAGGAGCAGCCGGGATGAAACATAATTCGAGAAAAGAAAATTGTGCCTCAAGCGAGAAGGTCCAAAACTCTACGCCGGGATGCGATTCACCCGAAAGACGGAGCAGGGTCATCTATCTCCATGGGCTTGCATCGAGCCCGGGATCATACAAAGCGAAAGCTTTTGAGCGGTACTTCAACGCATGGTGCATGGATGCTGTTTATCCCGATCTGAATGAACCGGTGTTTTCGGATCTGACGATATCCAGGGCGTTGGACGCTGTGGTCGGATTGATCGACGAATGTGATCCGAAAAGTCCGCTCATGTTGATGGGATCCAGTTTCGGCGGCTTGGTCGCTGGTTTTGCGGCGCGCATGCGCAGCAGTGTTGTGGATTGCTTGTGTTTGATGGCGCCCGCTTTCGATATGGAGGGCCTCTGGAATCGGGTTCTTGGGAAAACCGGGTTGGAGTTATGGAGGGAGAAGGGATATTTGGAAATGGAACATCCGGCGTACCCGGAGATTCAAAGGCTGAATTACGGTTTTTACGAAAATGTTTTGGCCTTGACCACAGAGCCTATGAAGCTGAAAATGCCTTCTTTGGTGTTCCATGGAAGAAACGATGAAGTTGTTGATCCCTCGGTTGCCATTCGTTTTCGTGAGATCAACCCCGAAGCAGAGTTGCATATGCTTCCGGACGACCATGATCTGAACGAGAGCGTTGAGTTCATGGCGGAAAAACTGGGTGGTTTTCTCCTCCGTTTGGGCCTGATTGCGGACCCCCGCTTGATCTGATAGGATTACCGGTCATGGGAAAGAAAAAGAAAAAGAGTCTGAAGAGTTCGACAAAGAATGCGTTTGATGATAACGGCGGACAAGATAGTCTTCAAAAGGGACGAGGCGCGGATTCCCCGGATGCGGTGGAGGACAAGATAGAGATAAAAAAGGTCGCGGCCAAACCAAAGGAACGCCCGAAGGGCATCAATGCAATACCTTACTGGTTGAGGCATGAGAAGGGGTTCTCAGACCTGGTTGCGGGAGGAATTGTTTTATTGGGGGCGGGTTTGATCATTGTCGTGCTCAGTTTTCTGCTTATACTTTTGTGGCCTGCGGGCTGACGGTTTTGATTGAAGTGTCTTTTGAGAATCTTTCAGAGAAAGCGGTTTTTTGTGATGCTCCCATCAAGACGCGTAATCAGAAATCATTGCAGGGGGACCCAAGGAATCATTGTTACAGCGGGGTTGTGGGTTGTGTTTTTGTTTTCCTGGGGATGCGAAAGCAGGAGTGTGAGGGATGATTTTGTCACGGCATATGAACATGCCGATATCTTGCTGCCCGGCGCCACACACTACTTTACGGTTACAGGACCCAGGGGCATGTCGGTGGATATAGCGCTCGATTATGATGTGCTCGGTGAAGCTGGAAATACCGTGCAGTTGACTGTTAAAGGTAGCGATGCCAGAAGGTATGTGGGAGAAAGAGTTCCCGGAAGCGGCCTTCCCCTTGCTATATGCGGTGTTTCCCTGGAGCCGCGGGCCGGCACGAGAGTGATGGTGAAGAACTTGAAACTAGTGCGATCGGTTCCTTTTGCACTGCGTATCGAACGGGAGCCTTCTCATATATGCAATCCTCACGAGACAGTGCCCTCACTGCTTCTGGTTGAATCCGAAGGTGACGTTTCCCCCCCTGACATCTGAAAACGATTTGTGCTATCATTGATGATGTATCGATTGATGGCGGCAAGTGCCGGAGGTGTGGAGAACTATAGTTTTGTCGTAGTGGAGAGAACGATGACATCAAGAATCAAATACTCTGTTTTCTCGGCGTTGCTTTGTTTTATTTTGCTCTTTTCAAAGGCGATTACCGGTTGTAGCACCAACACGAAACCTGTTTTGAACGAAGTTTCTCCTCAAACGGCAACTGTCGGTGTAGAAATGGTTGTGTTTATCGAAGGGCATGACGCGGACGGCGACAGGCTCAGTTTCAGTCTGCACGTGGATTCAATCCCCGACATCAACGACAGGATCCGGCCGGCGCGGTTCGATCTTTTCGGCCGGACTTCGGCTTATCTGCGATGGACACCCATGGTAACGGATCTTGGTGTACATGAGTTCAGGGTGAGAGCATCCGACGGAAAGGATTCCACGTCGGTTGTTTTTCCGGTAAACGTGAGGCCGGGCGATGCTTATCCCGTGTTCCGTCGACCTTTGGGATCCGGAACGACTCTGGACCTGAGTCAACATGACTGCATTGAAATCGACGTGCTGGTCGAGGATCCTGATTCACCCTATGTCGACCTATATTTGGAAGAGCCGATCGAAGACGGATACGTGTTTTCCCAGGACGGGCCCATGGAAGGGATTTTCCATTGGTGTCCAACGAAAAGGCAGATTGACGGGGCGGAAAGGTACACTTTGAATCTGGCTGCTGATGATCGTGACGGGCATCTGACGAGAAAAAAATACGTGATCGTACTTCGTAGAAAAATGGAAGACGAATGCACGGGAAGTCCGCCGTCTATCACACACAATCCTCCGAACTCCGTGGAGACTGTACAGGACCCGGCGGTGAATATTTCGGTTTCGGACGACATCGGGCTGAGCGGTCTTCCTTTATTGTATTATAGTCTCGAGCAACCCGCGGATCCCGCCAACCCGGTCTTCTCCCAATTTGTGCAGGTTATTATGAACCGAGTCTCGGGTGATTCCAAGAACGGGCAATACGTCGGGCATATCACAAATCCGGTTGTTGCCGATCCGCCGGGAACGTCCAGGACGGTGTATTATTTTTTCGAGGCTGTGGATAGTGATGAAGAGTTGCTGGGGTGTTACCACCGAACAAGAGATCCGTCGAACAATGTTTACTCGCTGGTTGTCACTCACGGTGAGGGGAGCGGGGTTCAGGGAACCTGCGGCGCATGTTGGTCCGATGTGCAGTGTGGATCTGCAGCGCTCTGTGTGCCTTTAGGAGGTGGTCAGTCTTATTGCCTTCCCCGATGCAGCGGTCTGGGAGACTGCTCATGGGGTTCGAGTTGTTCTACAAATCCTGTGACCAGTATAGGCGGGGTTACCGACAGGGTTTGTGTGCCGGATTCGGGTTCGTGCATTGAGGCTTGTATAGACGACGTTTTTGAGGGGAACAACAGTTTTGATGATCCGGATTTGCCTGTTTTATACGATGGGTTTTATCCTAATTTGAAGCTGTGCGGGGATCCGGTAAACGGCCACCATGATGATTTTTTTCGTTTCCAGGTAACGGAAAAATCTTTTGTTACCGTAACGCTTCTTTTTTCGCACGATGACGGAGACATCGATCTGAGCGTATACGATGAGAACGGATATCACCTGGGTTCAAGTTATAGTGTTACGGATAACGAGGCCGTGTCGCTCTGCCTTGATCCGGGTTGGTACGTGATTCATGTTTATACTTTTTCAAGCACCATAGATGCCGCGTACGACCTTGCATTGACCATTCCGGGGGGAGGGTGTTGCGTAAACGACATTCATGAACCGGACAACAGCCCTGAGGAAGCAAACCCGGCTCAAGACGGAACGATTTACGAAGACATGGTGATTTGCGAGGGGGATGAAGACTGGTTCGCCATTTTCTTGAATGGTGGTGAAACACTGGTTGTGGACGTTTTGTTTGACCAGACAAATCCCAAGGAGGATTTGGATGTTTATCTTTACGATACTGACGGAGTGACCTTGTTGAGCAATTGGTGGGACGGGGGACAGTCCGGAAACTCGGATGAGACCCTGATTTACAAGGTCAACGCCACGGGCACGTATTACGTGGTTGTAGACGGATTCATGGGTTCGGAGAACGAATATATGATTGGATTCACTGTTTACTGACTTTAATATGAGCAGCCGATGAGCTGTTGGTTTCGGGAATTGATTGAGAATTAATGTTGTGGGAGTTTAGTTTATGTTGTTTGTATTGCCTGGTATGGATGACTTAGTGGTGAACAGGGGCGGATTTGGATGGTTTTTGAGTTTATTTACTATGCGCAACTTGTCCCTTCTTCTCTGTTTTTCATTGATGTGTTCTTGCGCGGATCCCGGGCCGGGAGTACGGGCCGAGGTTTGGGCGGATGAGATGAGACTGCATGAGATTTATCCGGTTACCGTACTCCCCGGCACAACCCTCCTGGCAAAGGGTGAAGGCTTTGTGGGTGATTTTCTGGGAACGAGCCGCATACTTTTGAGTGGAGAGTTTACGCCCCAGGATGGAAGCGGAGTTTCAAAGGTGGATCGAGCCTTTTTGGTCAATGTTGTGTCGGGCGAAAAGATCACTATGACCATTGATCCAGCCACCCATAATCAGGTTTGTGGACGAGGAGACGGAGATTTTGTGGGCCGTGCCGTGTTGGAAGTCTCAGCGAGCGCTACAGGTAACGTACACAGAACACCTCCGGCTGCCGTCGGATTTAGATGTCGCAACCGGTTGACGCCCACTTTTCTCTCCATCGAGGAGTCGGTGACTCATTTGAACGGAGTGATCAACGTCACAGCGGACGATTTGCTTCTGGGCGACGGAGAAGGAAGATCCTATGTGAGCATCAGCGGGTGTTGGCTGCCCGAGGGTTCCGCCCCGCCGTGTTCGGCAAACGGGGTGATGATCAATGACGAGCGGGTTCCGCTGAAAATATTTGAACGGGAACTGAGGCGCGACGGGGATTTCGTTTTTTCCGCGGATTTGGTGGGACTTTTCCCCGGAATGCTCGATGCTTCGGTTTCGATTGTTAATGTGCATTCTGATTACCGGGAAGAAATGTCGAATCCGATCGATTGGTATCTCAATGTAAACCCTTCAAGCTTGATTTACGTAGATAGTGAAGGTTCTTCCCTGGGAGGATACATTGATTTCTACGGTCAGGGATTTGTCGGTGGTGAGCAGGATGAAATCACCGAGGTATTGCTGGTCGGTGAATTCGTGCCGGATTCCGGTGAAAGTCCCAGGCCGATTGATCTGATTATCATTCCTACATATGAATCGGGCACCCGGATCCGCTACGTATTGAGTGAAGACGACGCCTTGGGGGAGACCATCGACTTGCGGAGGGAATCAGGGACGATTATGGGCGATTTTACGCCGACCTTTTCAAAGGGAAATGAGAGCGTGAGGGGTGAGACCATTCACTCGAGTTTTCGGGTTCAGCTCATAAAACAGGTGGTTTACGTGAACTTCATGCAGGGGTACGTAGACGCGTTGGACATGATGGGTCTTAGGGCCGCGGATCGGCATGTGCGGGATGCGATTCTTTCACGCGCGCGCTGGATATACCGGGGTGTGAACATTGAGTTTCGTGACGAAGAACCCTGGGATTATGAGCTTTATACGCATGTGGATGTAACAGGTCAGGATCCAAATGGGCTCGGGCTTATGGGTTACGACAACACTCCCGGCAAGGACGTCGGCAACGAACGGCTCTACGATAGGATCGGGGGCGTGAACGCGTTGACTCAACAGGACGGCTTCCCCGGCTACGGCGGAGTGTTCGTGGATTCTTTTTTCGCGTTTTCTCTTCATCCTCCAATCGATATTATACCTCACCCGTCTGCGGATGTTCTCTTCGATGTGATACTGGATCCTTTGCGCCCGGACATGGGTGAACCCGTCAGGTCCGCGGAATTGGATTATCTGCCGGAAGTCGACGGTATGCAATGCCCTGCTCATTCCGATAATCGTCCCATGGTGATTGCATGTGCGATATACATGGTGGGCAATCTCCTTGGTAGCACAATGGCGCACGAGGTAGGTCATGCCCTCGGCCTGGCTGATCCCTATGGACCAAGGTTTCACAATGCAGGCGAGCAACCGAATCGCCTGATGGATTCGGGCGATAAGCGGCCTTTTCCCGAAAGAACCGTCATGGGCGGTCACGGCCCAGAGGTTTTTTGCCGGGAGAATTACGTCTATCTTCAAGATATTCTGCCCACTCCGGATTTGATCGATCCACTGTCAAGCAGGCCTACCTGTTTCTGATCTTTTTCTTTTTCCTGTTTGAAATTAATCCTCTGAAAGGGCTTTCTAAACTCTGCCGGTTCGGCTATGTTCCGGGACGGTTCATTGTTAATGAGCCGTAAATAAACTTTCTGTGGTTCTCACAGGCAACAGGAGGAAAAAGAAGTGCGAAAATCTTTAGAGGATGCTGTTCTTGAACTTATTCGCCGCGCTTCTTCGGATCTTCCCAAAGACGTGGAAGATGCACTGAAGAGCTCATGCGACAAAGAGAAAAAGGGATCTCCGGCTCAGGGCGCGCTGAATGTGATCCTGGAAAACGTGGAGCTCGCAAGGAAGAACTCCACTCCGCTGTGCCAGGACACGGGCACGAACATTTTTACGATCTGGTACGGGCCGGGTTGGGATCCCTTGGAGATAGAAAAAGCCGTGTTGGCGGCAACCAGGAAAGCTTCCAAGAAAGGTTATCTCAGGCTCAATGTCGTGAATTCAATTACCGGTGCGAACACCGGCGACAATGTGGGTATAGCCAATCCGCAGCTTCATTTTCATCCCCGGAAACAGAAAGGGTTGAAGATGACTCTTCTCCTGAAGGGAGGCGGAAGTGAAAATGTTTGTGCCCAGTACAAGCTGCCGGACGGAAAATTGTCAGCGGGGAGAGACCTGGATGGCGTCAGAAAAACAGTAATTGATGCGGTTTTCCAGGCCCAGGGCAAGGGCTGCGCGCCGGGGGTCATCGGCGTGGGCATCGGCGGGGACAGGGGGACTTCATATTTTACGGCAAAGGAGCAACTATTGAGGCCGATCGGCGACCGCAACAAGATGCCTGAGCTGGCCGCACTGGAAGAACGGTTGAAGAAGGAACTGAATGAGCTTGACATCGGTCCGATGGGGTTCGGCGGCAAAACGACTGTACTGGATGTATTGATCGGCCACGCCCACAGGTTGCCCGCATCCTATTTTGTTTCGGTTGCATACATGTGCTGGGCATGTCGCCGGAGAACTCTTGAAATGAAGGACAGTTTTGAATGGAAAGTCCGATAAACATTTATATAGAGGATGAATCATGAAAAAAATCGATTTGCCCATAGATGAAGGAACAGCAAGATCTCTCAAAGTGGGAGATGAAGTCCAATTGACCGGAAACATTGTTACGGCGCGGGATGCGGCGCACAAGTTCATGATGAAGAACAAGCCCAAGTGGCTGGCCGATTTGCTGAAGGGCACGTTTGTGTATCATTGCGGACCCGTGCTGACGAAAAAGTCCGGGAAATGGAAAGTGCTTGCAGCGGGTCCGACGACATCGATTCGCGAGGAGCCCTACCAAGGTAAGGTTATAGAGCGGTTCAAACTGCGGGGAGCTATCGGCAAGGGAGGAATGGGACAGGCGACCCTGGATGCTTTGAAAGCTAACGGAGCGGTTTATCTTCACGCTGTAGGAGGAGCAGCAGCGGTGCTGGCGGAAGTAATCGAAGAAGTTGTGGATGTTCACATGCTGGATGAGCTGGGCGCTCCGGAGGCGTTCTGGGTTCTCAAGGTGAAGGATTTTCCCGCAGTCGTGACGATGGATTCGCACGGCAACAGCTTGCACGCGGACATAGAAAACAAATCAGCGAAAAAGGCTGAAAAACTCCTCAAACGTCCGTGATATCCTATCTACGCTGTTGTCGGTGAGGGAGAGAGCAGAATATTTATCATGGATTCCGCTACGATTATAGTTAACTGTCTGATGTTGGGGATAATGGGTTTGGCTGTAGTTTCTGCCGTGGTGGATATAGTGAGGGGTGAATTCAAGATCCGGCGACAATACACTCAAATTGTTGACTTGGTGAAACGGAGCCGGGAACCGGTGCGATTTTGGTTGTGGGTGGGTGTGCGATTGTTTGTCGGCGCGTGCCTTCTAGGCGTCATGGTCTATCTATTTGTCGTTTAATCATCAAAAGAGGAGTTTCACAAGGGGCGCATGCCATTCAGCCCTTAATGAAATAGCCGATCATTTTGTATACTAATGCGGCTGCAGTGTAATCCGAGGCTTCCTGTCCTTGCATGGGGCGCAGTTCGCAGAGGTCGCATGCCACCACGCTTCTTTGTTCCGACACTTTCCTGAGGAGCTTCAATACTTGTAGATAACCCAATCCCCCCGGTTCGGGAGTTCCGGTGGCCGGCATGATCGCTGGATCCAGACCGTCCACGTCGAAGGTCACGTATACTTTTTCGGACAGGGATCCGATAACGTCGTCCATCCACGAATCATCGTTGTTGCCGCAAATGTCCCGACCCCAAAAAACCGGAGCTTTTTTCTTTTTTATCCATTCGTATTCTTCGCGGGAACCGGCACGAATGCCTACTGCCGTTACGGAACCCATCTCCCAAAGTCTACGTGCTACGCATGCATGGCTGTATGGCGATCCTTCATAGGAATTTCTCAGGTCCATGTGAGCGTCGATTTGGAGGAAACTCAAATCTCCGTATCTTTCGATTGCGGCTCGTGCAGCACCCACAGTGACGGTGTGCTCACCTCCCAGCACGAAAACGAATTTGTTTTTATCGTGGAAGGTTTTACAATATTCGCGCACCCGTTCCACCATGTTTTCAGGGCCCGAAACATCCGGTTCGAGAGGATGCGCTGTTGCAATTCCGATCCGAACGGGTTCGCTCTCCAATTCGAGATCAAAGTCTTCAAGTTGGAAGGAAGCTTTCAATATTGCCTCAGGGCCTTCCCTGGTTCCGCTCCGCGCGCTGGTTGTCCCGTCGTATGGAACAGGAACAAGAACGGTTTGAGCGTTTTCGATGGATGCTTGCGAAGGATCTTGTCCGATGAATTGTCTAGGGATCGTGGTCATTGCAGTATTGCCCTTAATCCACCGCTTTTGTTTAAAACATGAAAACCATTGCTGCAACCACGGTGGTCCACAGACCGTTTTTGTTTCCCTCCGCTGTTTGGACTATGGAACGGGAATCCACTATTTTTCCGCTCATGCGGTAAATCTCTTTGCGCTCGTCGTAGTTCTTGTCGGGGTCGAACTCGACTCCCAAAACGGTGGCCAACATCGTTGCGGCAAGGTCTTCGGCGTAGTCTCCGGCTTTTCTTGCCGTTTCGCCGAAACTGTGGTGTTCGCTTATGTAGCCCCATTGTCCCTTGTCGCGCGGCCTTGCCAACCCAATGGATGCTCCAATCAGTCTGGACGGCTCGTTGGTAGCATTTTCAGACATGACCACGAAAGTGATCTGGCCCGGCGTAAGCTCATCTTGTCCTCTATCCTTGGAGATAACTTTGCAACCGGGAGGCAGAATGCTTGAGACTTTCACAAGATTCAGATGAGCGACACCTGCGTCTCTCAGGGCCAACTCGAAGGAATTGAGTTTTTCCTTGTGAGTCCCCTTTCCCTTGGTGAAAAAACATCTCTTGGGCACGAACATCGCCGAGGATATGATATCTTTTATCCCTGTTTCAATCATTCTGTCGCCGGTATTGTTCTTCAAGTCGGATCTGGATCTTTTCATGAACTGAACCTCCTTTTGACACGGCAAGGCAGGAAGAATCTGCCGGAGGTGTTGTGTGCGCTTCCATACCGGAAGGCCGGACCCTATGTGAAGGGTCTACTTGGTTTCTATTTGTTTAATGTATTTTCGGAGAGTCTCCAATCTGCGATCGTCAAGTCCGAGGTATCTGATCCCCATGTCTTGTGGTGGTTCCCTGTTCGTCCAGACGACTTCACCTTTGACGGCTATGGATGTGTCAAGTTCAGGGAAGTTGATCACCAGGTCCACCATTGTACCCAGATCCTCCACAGTGGGGGATTGGATGCAGATCCCGCCGAGACTGATGTTTTGAACTTTGTGGTATAGAAGCACCTCGCTCCCGGTGTAGTCCACATAAGCGTTTACTTCATAACGCGGGTATTTTCGGCTTTCACCCTTTTTCGTCATGATGCATACTCCTTGTCAATCAATGGGGGAGAATATAACAGCTTATCGGAGAACCGCAAAGGATATAGGAACATGACATGTTTAATTATTCAGAATTGCTTTCAGCCTTTGTGCGAGATGATTTTTTGAGCTGTCACATGTGGTTGCACACACTCTGAAAGGTTTTTTTGCAGTCTGCAACCAGTTCTTCCACCACTTTCGCCGCAGAGATCAACTCCGAGATCATGCCGGCGACTTGACCGGCTTCCAGTTCCCCTTGGAGCGTATCTCCATCGAACATTCCGAGCCGCTCTCTTCCTGAGCCGAGCATACCGACGAGTTTTTCCCTATCTGCTCCTTCAGCTTCGGCCTTTTCGATCTGAAGCCTGAAATCGTTTTCGAGCAACCGGACCGGAATGCCTTTCTTTAACACCAGGCGGGTAGCGGTCGGCCCCGCGTCGATCAGCATCTTCTTGAAAGCATAGTGTCCTGAAGCTTCATTCGTAGCAGCGAAACGGGTTCCGAGTTGAACTCCGTCCGCTCCCAGGGCCAGGGCCGCAGCCATCTGAGCGCCTGTTGCAATTCCACCCGCCGCTATCACCGGCAGACCGAACCCAGGGTTGTATTCTTTCAAAGCTGCTATCACTTGGGGTACGAGCGTCATGGTGGTCAATTCATCGCGTCCGTTATGTCCCCCGGCCTCGAATCCCTCTGCCGCCACCCCGTCGACCCCGGCGAGAGCGCATTTTACCGCCAGGGCCGGGGTTGAAACAACGTGAAAAACCGTTACGCCCGCCTCTTTTAGCATGGGGGTCGTTTTTTTCGGGCTACCCGCGGAAGTAAAAACAATCCTGATACCTTCTTCCAGGATGACCTTGAGGTCATCTTCCGCGTGTTTGTAAAGCAGCGGCAGGTTCACCCCGAAAGGTTTTGATGTCAATCGCCGCGCTTTTTGAATCTGGCTGCGCAGCAAATCCGGGTCCATCGATCCGGCGCCAATCAATCCCAGTCCTCCGCTTTGAGACACCGCGGCCGCCAGTTTCGCGCCCGCGGACCACACCATACCTCCCTGGATGATCGGATAT
Source organism: Myxococcales bacterium (assembly GCA_007131745.1). The sequence goes on along the minus strand of SLPX01000336.1, from coordinate 31,958 downwards.
TGGATCTTAAGCATTTCGGTCAATCGCGTCTTCACTTTCATCTCCTTTATCACTGACAACCGGGGTTCCTCTGGAAGTATCACCGGACAGGTCCAAAAGATATTTCCAAGTCTAGTTTAATCGCAGATGCAAGTTATGATGAGCAAAGGCCGTCGTCAAGAGGTCACCTGGGACGGCCGGGTGTTGAAGATTCATATTTCTATTTATGGATGGAATCTTGTGGGGAAATGATCGAGTAACCCCTTGACTGTTTGCCATGAAAAATTGTAAAAAGAGAAGATATTATTGGCCTACTATGTCGCTTTGGATATACGGCTTCTTGGATTCACCTGTTTTGTTTGGTTTCTTGTTTGTGACCGGGTTTTACTTTTTCAGGACTTAAGATTTTCGTATCCGGGTTGATGGTTGATTCGTAAGAACGCCGGCGGTTGAAGAAAGAACGGAGGTAAAATGAAAAATCTGACGACGATGTTACGACTTTCTGGATTGTTGTGTTGTGTAGGGGTGGTGTTGTGGGCTGTTCCAGTTCAGGCCCGGTCCGTCAGTTTGACGGTCACGGATATCCAGGTGAAAAGGAAGAGTGGAAGTGTAAACGAGGGAGCGGTCAGGGCGACTGTGTCCAGGAACATCCAGCCATTGAGAAAGTGCCTCAAGGGAGCGCTTGAAGACCACGACAAGTACGAAGGATTGCTTTGGTTGAGTTTTCATTTTACGAACCGGGGAGCGATCCGAAACGCAGCCGCGACTTCTACTTTGTCCAACAAGTTCATGACAAAGTGCATAATAATGCACATGAACCGGTGGAGAATGGGTAAGGGCGGGAGGGGTAGCGTGACAGCGACTGTGAATATCAAACGTTGATCAGGGGACGTGGTCTTTTCGAAGTCGTTCGATCATGCGAACCGCAGAGTCGGGCAGGGTAAAATCCGCCTTAGTTCCCTTCTTTATTCCGAAACGCTCGGCGAATCCTGCGTTGACTTCAAGGACGTACATGCTGGGAACGTTGCCGACACCTCTTCCTTCAAGTGAGTGGGGCTGAGCATTGTGTACTACGCCCAGTACTTTCTTGTTTTCATCAAGAAAGATCATGTCGAGCGGAATCGCCGTGTTTTTCATCCAGAAAGACAGAACCATCGGCTTTTCAAAAACAAATAGCATGCCGTCCATGGGCGCAAGTTCTCCACGGAACATGAGGCCGAGATCCCGTTCTTTCGGAGTCACGGCCAGTTCGGCTCTTACCCTTACAGGTTTGCCTTCCCGCGGATCAAGAGTGACGGTTACGAAACGGTCCGCCGGGCCTGAGACGGGTGATAATTCGCCTCTAGGTTTTTTTCCACATGAACCGCATCCCTGGAATGCGACAGATGATCCGGCGATAGCTAAAAGAACAGAGATCGATAAAACACGGAAGGTTTTTGCGGCGGATTTCATTTCGTCAGCCTTTTCAAGTCTTCAGGCCGGTTGATGTTGAACGCTGCGGCGTGATCATTTACATCAACAATCAACTGTTCCGGCTTAATTTCCTTCAACAGGGTATGCAAGCCGTGCTCCAGTGGCAAGACGTTGTTTGCAGGTTTCATATCTAAAAGAGCGGCGATCGCTCCGATTGGCATAAAAGCAGGGTGCCCCTTTTGTCCTTTGTAGGATGGGATCACGGCCTTTTCAGGGTTGCAAATTGCCAACTTTGCCAGGAGCGACAGTGTTTCCACACGTACTCCCGGTGCATCCACCGGCCAGATGAACGCGCCGGTGTGTCGGGTGTATTCCACGGCAGCGAGGCCGATTCTGAAGGAATCCGCCATTTCAGATTGGGGGTCGGGGTTGAACGCTTCAATAAAATTCAAGTTTGCTTCGGCGAGCTTTTGGAGCTCTTTGCTCAGAGCATTGTCTCCCGGTCGCCTGACGATGACGCTTTTAAGCCTGCAAGCAGCGCAGGTCCGCAGGATGGTTTCTGCGAATGTCTCACCGGATTCATGGCGGAGCAGGGCTTTCGTTGACCCCATCCTCGTCGATTGTCCGGCCGCTGGAACAATGACCGGCGGTCGCTTGTTTGTTTTATGATCGTTGTAGTTCAAAGATCAATGAGTCCTTGTTTCAACCCTTCAGTCACCGCCTCAGTACGATTCGATACATCCAGTTTTTCATATATGTGTTCCAGGTGAGTCCGGACGGTGAAGTGGCTGAGATTCAGCGCCCGGGCGACTTCACGATTCGACATTCCCTTGGAGATGATCTGAAGGATCTGCTGCTCACGCGGGGTGAGTTGAATCCGCGGGGGGTCTTCCTTTTTCTTGTGGAAATGACGTAGTAACCGTCGAGCAAGGTTTGCTTGTATGACGCTTCCACCCTGATGCACGTCTTCAATGGCTTCCACGATCTTTTCGGATTTGGCACCTTTCAAGAGATAACCGGAGGCACCTGCTCTGATTGCTGCCATCACTTTTTCTTCATCGTCGAAGATGGTGAATATCAAGACTTCCACTTTGGGGTCCGATTCTTTTACACGCCGTGTCACTTCAATGCCGTCGAAACCGGGAAGGCCCAGATCAAGGAGTATCACATCCGGTGAAAGCTCTTCGCATTTACTGACAGCGGTCGGTCCGTCGCCCGCAGTGCCGATTACTTCGACTTCGCAAAACGCGTTCAGCAGTTTGAGCTGGTTGTGGAGTATTCGCTTTTCGTCTTCCACGATGAGTAACTTGATAGGTATCCTTTTTGTCGGATCGGGTGATGGATTTTTCATTGAAACTGTTCTTTTTGGGTTTGTCTTGTTAAGCTCTTTTCCATGAGTGTTATATCCCAGTTCAATGAGGTCTTGCAATACGGCTTGGAATCGCAGCGTAGGTTTGTTCTGATCGACTGGAAAGCAAAGGTGTCTTGGTGAAGTTTTTAATAGTTTCGACAAGGTTTGGACTCGTGTCGGCTTTGCTTTTGATGTGGGGGTGTGATTTTTGGGAGGCAAGGTTTCGGAAAGACGAGGGCGAAAAGGGCGGTGATGAGAATCTGATAAGGGAACTCGGCGTTGAGGGGGATCCTCGGATATACCTTGAAACGAGAGTATACATGGGGAAGGTGTTCAGGTTCGTCGTGGCGATTGACGGCATTACGGAAAAAGAATTCGGCGAAGGACTTTCGGAATCGTCGGTTCATCTGCGTGAGCGCGCGGCGGAGTCATGCCGAAAGGCTTATGAAGAAGTGGCTGCGGTCGAAGGGCTCATGAGTTCGTATCTGAGGAGTAGCCAGATATCCGCGATGAACCGGCAGTCACTCAATGATCTGAAGGCAGGAAAGCAGTATACCGGGCCTTTCGAGGTGGATGATGATGTTTTGCTCGTTATTCGTGAGGCAACACAAGTCTCTCGTTTGAGCAACGGCGCTTTTGATGTGACTTTTGCTGCGGCCGGGGACCTTTGGTACGACAAGGAAAAACGTGAAGGCAGAGTGCCTTCGGAAGATGAACTGGAAGAAATCCTGGGTCGCGTGGATTATAGGAAACTTCTTATTGATTTACCGAAACGAAGGGTAACGATGGCGGCCGGGCAACAGCTTGGTCTCGGTGGAATTGTAAAAGGTTACGCTCTTGACAGGGCGGCGTTTACCTTGAGGAGCGAGGGGTTCAGGAATTTCGTTGTGTATTCGGGGGGGGATGTTTACGTCAGCGGCAGGCATCCCGATAGGTCGTGGCGGATCGGGATTCGGCACCCCCGTAAAAAAGGCGAATACTTTGCGAACCTGGACGTTACGGATGTCGCTGTCGTGACTTCCGGCGATTATGACCGTTATTTCGAGGTGGATGGAAAGCGTTATCACAACGTTCTGAATCCGAAAACCGGCCGTCCGATCGAAGGGATGCGATCAGTGACAGTGATTTCCGACAGGGCAGTGTATTCGGATGCAATGGCAACGGCTCTTTTCGTGATGGGGATCGATGAAGGAAAACGCCTTGTGGCTCGATTGTCGGACACCGAGGCAGTGTTTGTCGACGCAAAAAACAAGGTGGTCGTGACTTCAGGATTGAAAAGCCACATAAGGATGCTCGGCTCCCTTTAATTCCTTTTTGTCGGCTGTTAGCCGGATGTGCGGGTTCAGAGAGGATAAACCGTGAAAGCAGCGGTACTTGATACGGTGTCGGATCCGGAGTCTTCCGGGAGAGTTTGGTTGGAATAATCGACTCCGAAAGCGTCGTTGAGCAGTTTGACCACGATAGCCGCCCGGGCGCCGTTCGGTGGTATGGACCCGGGCCAGAGGTGTGAGAGCGGAAGAGCGATTTCGATGAAATCCGAGCTGGTCGAAACAGTGCTTGAAAGCCACGGGAAATCGTAAGGAGGATTCAGTTTCCTCAGTCCGGCCGAATCAGCAAGTCCGTCCGCTACCTCGGCCATGCCTATGGTGCCGGCCGCGAATTCAGCTCCGAAAAGAGGATCGTCCACGAAAAGCGTCCCGCTTATTGCATCGTCCAGAGCGCCGGTGTTATCGGATAGATCTTGGGTGTCCGATACACCGGTCCCGCTGCCGTAATCCACATCCAGATAGAGGATGATGCTTTGCAAAGGTTCACAAAAACCTGTTATGCCGATGTAGAGATTTTCATCGTCGAAAGCGATGTAGAGTTCCGATAGATATCCCGGTGGAGCGTCGGTGGTGATATTGTTTTGGGCCGCCCGGAGCGCGGGATCCCAGTCATCGGGGTTTCCATCGACATTGATGGTCGCAACATGGACGTATTCAAAGGATTCCTCCAAGGTGTAAAAAGCTCCACCCGGGTTTGTCACCGTCAGGTCCGTGAGTCCGGCGACGTGAGCAGGTATAACGCACTCTATTTCATTCGCTGAAGCGCTCTGCACCATCGCGGGTTCGGAACCGAACAATACCGTCGAATCGGTTGAAAACCCCTCGCCGGAAATCACGACCGTGTTTCCACCCAGCACCGATCCGAAGGGCGGGGTCACATGATCAATTCTTGGAGCGGTTGCGTCTGTGACTTGTAAAACTCCCCCTTTATCAGGATCGTAGCCGTTGTCGGATCCGTCTGCGTCGCAATACAGCCATGTGATGCCCCCGTCCCTCGAAAACCTGTAGGCATAAGCGAAAACGCCTTCCTGGTTGATTGTGAGTGCGGCCATGTATTCATCGTTTGCCAGATCCCCGGGGATGAGGCCGTCTACGCTCATGTTGTATTCGGCGTTGATCCATTGCCAACCTGCGGGATCGGTCGAAGGATTTGTGGAGGGATCGCCGTAGCCGAGTTCGCCGATTATGCCTCCACCTTGACCAGCCCCCGGTGTACTGCCTTCGAGATAGACGCGGCCGAAAATGAGCTCGGTTTCCACCCCGACCATTGTTTCAGTTTGCAAGGGATATTGCAGGTTGCACCAGTCCACCAAACCCTCTCCTTCCCCGGTGACTTTCATTTTGCCTGCGAAATCGCTTGAATACCCGTCGTCCGTTCCGTTGAGATCACAATATGTCCAGGGCCCGTTCTGGAAAGAAAAACGAAAAGCGTAGTCGTAATCTCCGGCGGAGGTCGGCAGAAACGACACCATGTATTCGTCATTGTTTCCTGCCGGTCCTTCGGGGTTGTACTGGGCCGTTGTCCATTGCCACCCCGGGTCCGAACCCGGATGTGTCCCCGAAGGCCCGAAGCCGGCCTCACCTACAACACCTGCTCCGGCGCCCGGGCCTTCCGTTACTCCCAGCTTGAAAACATGGCCGTACAGAAGGTCGGTCTCGGTGTTGACACCTGTTTCGAGCGCGGGTGGGTAATGCAAAATGCACCAGTCAACCATTGGTTCGGATGAATCTTCTACAGTCAAAGATGGAGCGTTTTGGGGAGAGTACCCATCATCGGAGCCTGTGAGGTCGCAGTAGATCCATGCCCCTCCTCCATTGAACCTGTAGGCCATGTCGTATTGGCCTGCATGAACCGGGGTTAGATTGCCGGCGTACTCGTCATTGACAGTGTCAACATCCCTGTAGTAGACGGCCGAAGTCCACGACCATCCGGAATCCACGGCCGGGTCTGTCCCGGCCGGGCCGAAGCCGACCTGGGCGGTGATTCCGGGGCCTTGTCCCGTCCGGTCGGTGACACCTTCTGCAAATACCCTTCCATACAGAGGTTCGGTTACGGTCTGGATCTGGGTCGAAGTGGATTGTGGTGCGTGAAAAATGCACCAGTCGATACTTACCGCGCTACGATCCTCGTATACAAAGCCGCCCATTAGCTGGGTGGAAAAACCGTCGGGGGTTTCCAGTCGAATGTTCACCGGTCCTGCCTCGCTCCCTTCAGGGGTCACACATGTAAGCGAGCCGGAACTCGTCACTGTTACGGATTCAGCCTGGTTGGAAGCGAAAAACACGGTCATCCCTTCCACGAAACCACTTCCGCTTATGCTGACCGATGTTCCCCCTTCGAGTGGTCCCGATGAAGGGCTCGCACTGTAGATTGCAATTACGTAAGCAGCGTCCGGTGTTCCTGAGTCGGGATAATCCGCTGTCTTTGTTTTTGATTTGCATCCTGCAGTGATAAAAATCACGGATAAGGAACAGAGTACGGAACAGAGAGAGAAAAAGATGTGGCTTGGATATCTTTTTACCGAAGCGTTGCGCTTTTTGCGGAGTTGACTTGTTTGAGCCATAGTTTCGTCACTTTCTTATCACTTCCAGCACTTCATCCCTTAATTTTTCCATGGATTCCTTTGTGTCGGATTCGCAGTTGAGGCGGACCAGAGGTTCAGTGTTGCTTTTTCGCACGTTCAGCCACCAGGAATCGCCGATAACGGAAATGCCGTCGATTTTCATTATTTCTTTTCCCCGCGGTCCGAACTCTTTTTCGATTCTTTCCAGGACCTCGTCGGGATCTCGTACTTCGGAGTTTATTTCACCGCTGATATGATAGTCCAGGGTTTCTTTCATGGCGTCTTTCAATGCACAGCCCTTGTCTGAAAGAGTCTTCAGAAGTACGAGCGCGGTCAGGTTGCCCGAGTCGAAATATGCACCCTCATGTTGGAAGTAATAGTGACCGGAAACTTCCCCTCCGAAAACCGCGTTATGTTCACGCATGAAATTCTTTGCAAAAGCGTGACCGACTTTCCATACCTTGGACCATCCACCGAATCTTTTTGCTGTGTCTGCTACATAACGGGAGCATCGGACATCGTAAGTTATCAATGCTCCCTTTTTGGCTTTGAGAAAGGGCTGGGCCAGTAGACCGAGGATGAAATCCCCCGAACAAAACTTACCGTCTTCATCCAGGAAAAAAGCCCGGTCGGTGTCACCGTCCAGTCCTATTGCAAGGTCGGCTTTTGTTTCGCGAAGTTTCTCTTCCATGTCCCGCCGGTTTTCTTCTAGAAGTGGGTTGGCTTCATGGTTCGGAAAGCTACCATCCAATTCGAAAAACAGGGGAATTACTTCGATGGGAGAGTTTTTGAAAAGCTCGGGGATCACAAGTCCTCCCATGCCGTTGCCCGCATCAACCACAACTCTGAAAGGTTTGAGATTCGAGGGATCCACGAATGAGTGCATGAATTCCACGAATCTATCCAGGATATGGATTTCCGTTTTATTTCCCTTTTTCCCAGAGGGTTCACCGAAATTTCCGTTTTGTACGCGTTCTTCGATCACCTCCAGTCCGCTGGACAGTCCAATCGGGATCGCGCTTTCCCGGACGCATTTCATGCCGTTGTACTTTGCCGGGTTGTGGGATGCGGTGACCATGATGCCGCCGTCGCATTTCTTGTCTATGCATGCGAAGTAGAGCATATCGGTGCTTGCCAGGCCGATGTCCAAAACGTCCACACCGGAATCGGTCAACCCTTTTATCAAAGCGTTTGACAGCGGGATGGAAGAGTCACGCATGTCCCGTCCCACAACAACCGTGCGGGGACGGTATTCTCCGGCAAAAGCCCGGCCCACATCAAACGCGAGCTCGTCGGTGACGTTTTCGCCGTATATGCCTCTTATATCGTATGCTTTGAAAGGATCCGCCACGTTTTCCTCCTGTCATAAGAGCTTTTTGCCCTTGTAAAAAACGGTTTAAAAATCATTGAACGCGTTCTTATAACTTCTGGACCCGGCGGGCAAGAAAGAAAGGCAATAGACGCAGGTTCTTCAAAGATTTTGTGTTTTTCGCTCCATGTGAATTATTGTTACGGAAGAAATCCTACATTGACAGATCAGCAGAGAGATTCATAACTGGTTGGGCCGTCTATTGAACTGTAATCATTGAAAGGGTTCTTTCCCTAAATGAAACAACAGGTGATGAAAAATGAGATTCATTAACATGACAATCTGTACAGGTTTTTTGATCTTGTCGACTGTCTTTTCCCGACCTGCTTCCGCTGAGAATGAACGGGAAGTGATAGGAGTTGCAGATGAGACCCCTGCTGTTGGTTCAAGTAATGAAGAGGTGGATAAGAAAGCTGGAGAACAGGTGAAGACCGCAACGGTGTCGAGAGAAGGAATCATTTCCGAGAAGAGGGACGACACGAGAAAAACCGGGGAAACGCTGCGTTTGACCATGGAGAAAGCCATGAAAATGGCGTATGAAAACAACCTCGAGTTGCAATCGGCCAAGTTGACCATTCAGGCAGCGGATCAGGGAGTGAGGGCGGCGTGGGGAGGGCTGGGACCCCGTGTCTCGATCTCCGCTGGTTTCAACTTTATGGGAGGCGCCAGCGCGTTTGACTCGAACGGCGGTGAGTCATCGCCTTTTTGCGATGATTTTTCCGATCCGAATTGCCTGAACCAGTTGCTTGTGATGATGTGCGGCACAAGTGATCTGTCGGATGAGTGCGTGCAGTTCTTGGGTACAAGCCAGGGGCAGAACACGGCAAGAATCGTGGCGAATACGATGGGGACGTTCATGGGGGGGTTCGGCAACTTGGCAAAGATTTTCCAGGCAAATACATTCAACCCTTCGGTCACGGCTGTGTGGCCCCTGTTTAACGCGATGTCTTGGCTCGGCATCAAGCAGGCCAGGCTTGGTAGGGAGATGAGCAGGATCCAGGCCAAGGACAGGATCCAGGATGTCGGACTCCAGGTTCAGGTTGCATTTTTACAGACACTTCAATTCAAGGAATTGAAAGCCCTTGCTGAAACTTCGGCGAAATCCACATCGGCTCATTGGAAGCAGGCACAAGCACTGCTGGATGCAGGGGATGGAACAACGACTGATGTCTTGCGTTGGGAAACCCAGATGGAGCAGGACAAGCTGAACATCATGAAGATGAAACTGGGGATCCGGCAGATGAAGATGATGCTTAACAACATTTTGGGACGGCCGCTCACCGCGGGTCTTGAACTAGTTGTCCCGGCCCAGGTCACGGATCCGCTTCCCAGGCGGGTTTCCATTGACGTCCAGGAAGTTGAGCACGATCCTCGGTTGCGTCTGGCAAGAGCTGCCACAGATGGAAAGCACCTTGAATACAGGATGGCGCAGAGCAGATTCTTGCCCACGTTGACACTGACGGCGAATTACCAGTGGCAGCGATACATACAGTACCTTGACGTGGTTCCCGATCGCTGGCTGGGAAGTTGGATGGTGGGGCTCACCCTGAATGTTCCTTTGTTCGACTCTTTTACGGATTATCATTCGGTGAGGAGCAAAAGCTATGAACTGAGCCGCAGCCGGATCGAAGAGGAAAACCTTCGACGCATGCTCAGACACCAGGCGTATTCGGCCAGGAAAGATCTGGTGTCCGCGAGGCAGCAGGTTGAAACCTCGGCGAAACAGGTCGAACTCGCCGAGGAAGCCCACAAGAGCGCGGAGAATCTCTACAAGGCCGGCGCCGCAAGAACAACCGATTTGCTGGATGCGCAGATCCAGGTACGCCAGGCCCGGGGAAACTTGATAAATGCGAAATATGATTACTTTATAGCGCTATCGCGCCTTGAAAGAGCGGTCGGAAAAATCCGCATCGGTGAATAAAGCCGGTTTTTTTGGCATTTTAGCTGGACAGAACACCTTTCGAGGGGGCAAGATGAAACCAGGAAACCTGAGAGTTTTTTTATTTGGATGGTTTTTTGCAAACGGGCTTAGGTCCCGGGAGGTTTTTTCAATGTTAGGAGTTAGTGGTTTGCTTGCCAGGTTGAAAGCTTTGTTGCCGTTATTGATCGTTTTTGTATGTGTTTCAGGATGTAAGTCATCCGCCAAAACGAAACATGTTGGAGATGGAGGCACTGGAGAGTGTACTCCGGGAGAAATCCGGTGCGAGGGGAGGACCGCATATTATTGCAACAGCGATGGTGAATGGGAAGAGGAAATGTGTGAGAGCGCTTGTGTTGTTGGGCAGGGTTGCGTATCTTGTGTCGTGGGGCAAAAATATTGTATTGAAAACCAGGTCGCGCTCTGCAACGAAAACCAGGAGTTGATACCGCAGTACGAATGCGGGGAAGGCAGTGTTTGCATTATGGGTGAGTGTGTTTCCGAGTGCGACCCGCAGGTTTTGACTCCCTCCAACGTGGGATGCGAATTCTGGGCGGTGGATCTTCCCAATGCTGCTGCGTCAGGGGCCATAGCCAACAACGCTGCGGCCCAGCAATATGCAGTGGTCGTAGCTAATTCGAACGATTACGAAGTCAAGGTTACTGTCTACAAGAACTTAGGTCGGGTAGGACAGCCGCTCCAGGAAACTGTTGTAACCGAAGTGTATGTGCAACCAATGGACATTGCACAGATCGATCTTCCGCAGCGGGAGGTCGACGGAACCATGGGGCAAAACGCGGAGTACCAGATTTACTCAGGTTCAAAGACTTTCGTTTCTCCCCACGCATACAGGGTCGTGAGCAACGGACCCGTGGTAGCATACCAGTTCAATCCCATCATACAGCAGTTTTCCAATGATGCGTCCATATTGTTGCCGACGCAGGGTCTTGGGAGCTACTATTATGTCATGGGTTGGACCACGGCCAATCCATGCGGCGACGGAGTAAGCCCCGACCCCAGCATTCCAGACAACACCGCGGTCACCATCGTCGGTGTTCACGAAAACACCGAGGTGACGGTCTATCCGACTCACAAGATTAGAGCTTCGGATGGTGATTCGGGTTTCCACATTGACGAAACCGAACCAGGGGTTCCGATACAGTTCACCATCGGACCCTACGACGTCGTGAATCTTGCATCTTGGCAGCCGATTGCCGACATCTTTGAATGCATGCAGATCATGATGACCGAGAACTACGATGGAGACCAGACTGGAACCCGCGTTGAATCATCCAAGCCTGTCGCAGTGTTTACAAGCGTGGAGCGGGGAATCGGGTTCGGCGGGGCGAAGCCTGAACCGCATCCCGACTATGGAGACAGCCTTTGTTGCACCGACCACCTTGAGCAGCAGATGTTTCCCGTTGAGGCGCTTGGAAAACAATTCGTGATCACAAGGAGTCCGGTGCGATCCACGGATCCGAACTGGAGGGAACCCGATATTTACCGGATTCTTGCTACGGAGAACGGAACTTCCATCACCACTTCGCTGGAGGATTTTCCTGAGTTCAGCCTGGAAGACGGGAAATATGTTACCTTCCACGCGGATCGCGGATTTACAATCGACTCGGACAAGCCGATTATAGTGGCACAGGTACTTGTGGCTCAGTATTTTGTACCCAAGGGGTTTATCGGCGATCCGACGATGATAATATTCCCGCCGTTTGAGCAGCATCGGGACAATTACGTGTTTCTTGTGCCCACAACGTTCGAGTTGAATTACATGACGCTGGCGGCGCCGGCCACCGCCTCGGTCGAAATCAACGGTCAAGCGCCGGGTGAATTCGACACCCAGTGCTGGTCCGAAGAAATCGGAGTGCTTGAAGGCACATTATTTGTTCAATGGACATGTATCATGGAGGAAGGCGCACACAGGGTTAATGCGAGCGAACCTGTTGGGCTCTGTGTTTACGGTTATTACAATGTTGGCTCCTACGGATATCCCGGTGGCTCGGACATCAGAATAATCAACCCGGTACTCTGAATCTGTTGTTTCATAGGCACTGAGCTTTTTGGATAGAGCATTCCGGGATGTGCCTTTCATGTTATTTAGCGGTTCAGGACGAGCCGTAAAATCACAGGCTCGTCCGTTCATCCGGCGCGAATTTCACACAAAATGATATGGACTTTTTTCCTGTAAGGTTCCGGCTGCGCCGGGATTGGCAAACGGAAGAAAGTTGATACTGTTCGGGCGACAAACAGCAATAGTGCCCACCGGCAACCCTTCGATTAGAACTCGTTTGCCCCTGGACCGAATTTCTTCCCTTCTTGACTTATCCCTCTTTTGCCTCAATCATCCCAAGAGCGGTTGGAGTCATATCTTTTGAATATGATGGTTTCGGCGATGCGGTTTTTGCCATGGAGGCAGGATGAAAACATTTGTAACAGGCGCTACGGGATTCATAGGCTCCGCTTTGGTTCGCTCCCTGCTGGCTCGCGGCGAGGATCTCAAACTGCTGGTCAGGGCGAATTCGAATCTAAACATGATCCAGGGCTTGGATGTAGAGATCGTGGAGGGTGATATAAGGGATGGTGACAAGTTGGCGATTGCCATGAAAGGGTGCAAGCGGTGTTACCATGTGGCTGCCTTGTACACGTTAAACGACAAACCCAGGCTTTTTGAAGAAATCAACGTGGATGGTACTCGCAATATATTGGATGGAGCTCAAAAGGCGGGCGTTGAGAGGGTGGTGTACACGTCTACCGTAGCCGCGGTCGGCTGTGCTTCCGAGTCGGGTCTTGCAGATGAGGAGACGGAATGGAACCTGGGAAACCTATCGATTCCCTACATCCAGTCAAAACGCAGGGCCGAGGTTTTGACAATGGAGCGGGCGCGTCAGGGCATGGACATCGTGGTGGTTAATCCGTCGGGGCCGGTCGGTCCGGGCGACGTGAAACCCACACCAACCGGGAAGCTCCTTTTGAGTTTCATCAGGGGCAGACTTCCCCTGGTTCCCCAAGCAAGAAACAATTTTGTAGGTGTAGAGGACGTGGCTTTGGGCCATGTATTGGCCATGGAAAAGGGAGCAAGGGGAGGACGATACATTTTGGCCGGTGAGAATATAACTACAACCGAGTTTCTGGCGCGCGTAGCCGCTATGACGGGCAGGCGGCGGCCCTGGAAACTTCCCCATTTATTTGCTTACATGGGAGGTTTGTTGTCGGAAATTGTCGTGAAATGGATTTTCAGGCAAGAGACGTTCATGAACCGGGCGAATGTAAAATTTCTGGCCAAAAACATGAGTTTCAGCATTGACAAGGCGCGAAGCGAGCTGGGATGGGTTCCTCGCAAGCTGGATGATTCAATTGAAAGATCCGTGCAATGGTTTTGTAACAACGGTTATGTAAAGGATCGCCGGAAACGGAAGATTCTTGACAATATTCGGACATATAGGAAGGAAGAGGATGCTCGGCTTGCCGAGGGGCGCGTAGGAGGTGAAAGAGAAGACTGAATCGAACTGTTTTCGTGGATCATTCATCTTCGATAAGATTTGCGACCCTGTTTTTCAATTCGGCATAACGTTTCAGAAATTCGTAATGACTTGCTCTGAAAGCTTGGAGATAGCGCCGTTCCTTTGCTTTGGCCCCAAAAGCGTGCCGCAGTGTTTCCAAACTTTCAATCATTTGCTCGTGTTCGGTGTATTCATCGACCAGTGGGATGGGGCCGCTGTTTTCCATTACTTCTATCGAGCCCGGTCGGGATCCCGGGGCTACATATTCCAGGACTATGGATTCGGGTGACTGGGCTTTTACGGTGCGGGTTACCATGCTTGACGGCAAATCGGGCAGGTTTTTGTTTACCAACACGATGTGATGTGTCCTACGGCCGATGTGATCGAGGGCTTCACCTCCCATTTGACAAGGAATCAATTGCCAGCCCTTGTCCTTGTTCAGATTCACCTCGATGACTTGCGGTAGATCCGGTTCAGGGTCCACCACTAGTACGGTGCACTGTGCCAAGTCAGCTCTGGTGGTTGAGTCTCTGCCCTGGAGACGGTCCTGGAGATCCATGTTCTTTTTGAAAAGATTCATCATCGTGTCCAGGAATTTTTCATGAGCCGTCACCATGGACCTGAGTAATTCTCTCCGGTCGGCGGTCAGGCGATGTTCCCTCGTTGCCTGTTTTACTCTCTCTACCAGGTATGCAACTTGGTCGGGACTTTTGGCCACGACATCGTCGGCTCGAGCGCGGAATGCTTTTAAGGCCGCATCGTATGCTCTCCTGGGGGTAAGCACGATGATCGCGGATGCAGGTGACAGTTCCCTTGTTTTTTCGACAATTCTTAACCCGTCGTCTGGATTCGGTGTGTCCAGGTCGCAAATGACGACCGCAAAGAACTTCTTGTCCAGCCAGTCAACCGCGGACTTGAACTCTTTGCAGCCTGTGACGATGAACCCTTCATTTCCGAGCAACGTTCTCAGGCCTTCCACAACCTGAGGGTCGGAATCGATCACCAGAATTTCAAGTCCTACAAGACCTTGATCCGACATTGTGCGTTCTCCAGGCGTAGAACTATTGCAGTTCTTTGTTGCGTTATCACTGCGCCGAAAAGGAGAGCGGATAAAGAAACTCTCTAGCACCTTTCGGGGGTTTCGGGAAGCGAATCTTGGAGGCCGCCCCAAGGAGGCAGTCCTCGATCCCTCGCAACCCGGTGGTGTTTTTTTGTATGCTGACCTTGTCTACTTGTCCGTCTTTTTTCAACCGAAACCTGAAGTACACGCTTCCGGTAGGAGTCCCACTCCCGGGTTTAAAGGCTTTGGCGTAACAGCGTTCAAATACTTGGGTTTGTTTGCCCAATACGCTGTGTACGAGCAACAGGAAATTTTGTTGTTCCTTTTTTAGCTCGGATTTATCCGGTTTCGGCTGTTGCTCGGTTTCATCTGTTTCGGGCTGCTTCTCGGATTCATTCGGCTTTGTTTCCGGTTCCTGTGTAATCTCTGTTTCTCTTGTACCCGGTGGTTTTTCTCCGTAGCGGCCTGCTTGTTCTTCCAATCCTGCTTCATGCGCAAAAAAATTCAATTTATCGTGTTCATTCATTCTTATCCATGAAACGATCAGATAGCTGCCCGCGAGAAACAGGCAAAGGTCTGAAAACAAGAGGATTCCCAACGCTCTTTTTTTACTTTTCTTGTCCCACAATTTTTGGATGAGTATTTTTGTGGTGCGACCCATGTTCTTCCTGTTAATGCGTTTCCGGTAAGAACCGAAATCTCAGTCTATAAAAGCTTCTTCTACCACTTTGATAATAGTTGAATCTTCTGAAGAAACGGAATCCCATGTGTAAATTTTTCCAGAGCCGGATTTCACGGCCGTAGAAATGCTCGGTGGGAGATCTCTGAACCGGTAGGAGCCGTCACTGGTGAGCGGAAAATCCGGTAACAAAAGGCCCACAACGCAGGACGAGGCGCGTGGTATCTGAAAAGCCGCCTGAAGCTCCCAGTCCACGACATTGTCGGCGTTCGGTCCCAGCAACGCCACGAAGCCCATATCTTCGCTCAAAAGACCACGACCGACCAATGCCGCCATATATTCTTCAGCTGAACCGATGGGCATTTTTTCAATTTCAGCGGAAACCACGATGAACTTGTGAACTATCCTTGTCTCGAACTCTTTTCTGTATTCTTCGTAACGAGAACGTTCATAACTCAGATAGACCTTGCGCCGGACTCCCAGGTCGATTGTGGATTTCCATTCATTCCAGACCATGACGAAACACTCCTTAACCGGCGGTTCAGGTTTTCATTGAACCGATACGCCGACCGACTCCCTGAATCAATCTTAGGGGATCTAAACATTTATCCCGAATGCGATCAAGATTCAAAGAAGGAAAAGAAGAGAGAAAAAGGGAGAAAATGGTACTATCTCTTCGAGTTTTGGTTTTAAATGCTCAGATCCGGGCTGGACACCGCAATGAAATGTTTTGAAATTATTTCCCGCGATGATTCTGTGTTATAAGGCGTTCGGCAGGATAAACGTCGAGACAGGGAAAGAAACATGAAAGATAGCGTCGATTTTTTGGAGCAAGCGTTTCGGCCGGTAACTCGGCTCGCGGCGGCTTTTTTTGTGTGGTGCATGTTTGCAGGTTGCGGACCGGGTGGGCGAGAAGTGGTTACGGTCCGCACGGAAAAGCGGACACTTGAGAAGAGTGCAAGGGTGGGGGAGGAAAGTGAGTCTGTAAAACCCGCGGACAAGGGGACAAGAAAATACAAAGAACCAGATTTTGAAACGGATTTCCTGGACGAAACCTTGAGAGTGGACTTGTTTCACAAGGGGGACGCGGATCCGGGGACTGAGCAGTATGTCCTAGACGAGATGATTAACGAGGGGATGGGTTGGCCCGGGAGCCGAACGGTTTTGATTGATCCCGATGACTTGGGTGAACACCGGTTCGAGGTCAGGGACAGGGAGAGTTGCAAACTGCTTTTCAGCCATGGTTTCGGTTCCCTTTTCAGCGAGTGGCGCACAACGAAAGAGGCACGCAAGAAGAAACGGACTTTCCATGAATCGGTCAGGTTCCCAAGACCCAGGAGACCGTTTGTCCTGGAAGTACAGTCACGGGGAAGGGACAACGTCATGCGCCCTGTTTCGAGTTTCGTCCTGGATCCTGACGATGCCGTGGATGCTGTTGATCCTGGGGGCGGCAAAGTCAAGCCGGTGAAACTTCACGGGAAGAGAGAGCCCCACAAGGCGCTGGACGTGCTGATAATTGCTGACGGTTACACCAAGGCAGAGGAGGAGAAGGCTTTGATGGACGGCAGGAGATTTGCCGAGGTTCTTTTAAGTGACCCTGTTTTCGTCCCGCATAGAGACGAGATAAACATCTGGTTGCTGGCGCCGCCGTCCAGGGATTCGGGTGTTACCGAGCCCAGGAAGGGGATCGAGCTGGATACGCCGGTGGGGTTGTCGTTTAACACGCTGAATTCCCCCCGCTACATGATGACTCTGGAAAACAAGAAGATGAGAACGTGGGCCGCTCTGGCTCCTTATGATCAGCTTTATCTGATGTCTAATACTTCCCGGTACGGCGGTGGCGGTATATACAATTTTTATTCCACGTTTCCTGCGGACAACGAGTATTCTGAGTATGTTTTCATCCATGAGTTTGGACATTCTTTCGGCGGTTTGGGCGATGAATACTACAGTTCGCCGGTGGCGACGAGTGACTATTACCCGGAGGGAGTGGAACCCTGGGAACCCAACTTGACACGGTTTCTCAAAGGTCGTTTTAAGTGGTCGGACATGGTTTCAAAGGAAACGCCTGTGCCCACTCCGCCGGATGCTGAAAGATTCGGTGATGTTGTGGGACTCTTCGAGGGAGGTGGCTATATTGGTAAGGGCATGTACAGGCCGGCCCTGGATTGTACTATGTTTTCGAAGGCTTTTCAGGATTTCTGCCCGGTTTGCACAAGAGCGATGAGAAGAAGGTTGACCCGCTACACACAGTGACGGGCGCCGACAATAAGTGACAGGACCGCGTGGATCCGCAGCAGGTACGAGGGATTTCATGGTAAATGAAAACATGTTCGAAACACGATATTTGTCCGGTTTTTTGAAAACATGGATCATGATGGTTGTTTTTTTATGTTTTCTGTTTTCAAGGGCGGACGTTGCTGCAGGGGAGGAGTCCGGTGGAATACGACCAGCGGCACCGCAGGCGGAACAGAAAGAAAACAGGAGCAGAGTGATGCTCGGTACTGAAAGTGAATCCGGCTCCGGTTCCGTTGCGATTACGAGGAGGGTTCCGAGCCTGGAAAAGAGAACGTACGCAGTGGAGGTTGATGGGGACAACGTTTACCTGGCGGTTACATCGGGTCTCATCGTGTTGAATGCCGCAAATGCTCCGAAAAGGATCGGTGGATTGGTCATGCCTGATTCGGGAAACGGCTTGGCACTAAGCCGCAACCGGGTTTTTATGGCGCAGGGGAATTACGGTTTGGCTGCCGTGGATGTCACCCGACCTGAGTGGCCTCGTGAGCTGTCGCGCGTTAAAACGCCTGGATCCGCTCAAGGCGTGGCACTGCAGGGAAAATATGCTTTTGTGGCGGACGGAAGCGGGGGACTCCAGGTTGTGGATGTCGGAAATCCTTCTAAAATGAGAATCGTTGCCGGGATAGATACGGGAGGATATGCATGGGCCGTGGCGGTCCGAAGAGGGAGGGCTTATGTCGCCGCGGGTCATGCCGGGGTGGCGGTTGTTGATGTCAGGCGTCCCCGACAACCCAGGCTGGAAACTGTCATAAGGTTGGATGGAAGGGAGACAGGGGCAGATGATGTGAAAGGAAGGGCGGGAGCGAGGGGGATCCAGGCTCGGGATGTTGAATTCGGTTCTCGCAATCTGCTTTACATTGCAGCAGGATCCGAAGGGCTAATAGTGGTTGAAACAGGAAAACAAGAGATTGTCGGTCGGTTGAAACTGAACGACTTTGCAAGAGGAGTCGGAGTCTGGAGCGATGGAAGACGGGATACGGTGGCAGTGGCCGACGGCCAGGCAGGGGTTGCTCTTGTAGCCGTGGATCGCAGGGGCGGATCCCTTTTGATCGGGAAATTCAGAACCAGGATGGCTGTGAACAATGTGACAATGGGGAGGCGTGGAAAACAGACGGTTTTTTTCTTGGCGCATGACGCTGATGGATTGCTCTTGATGGAAAACCGGAAAAAGGATGGTTTGACAATCTTGGCGGAATGGCCTGGATCCGACTGAAAACCTGACAGGGGAGTGAACGATGTTAAGACAAGTCGGAAGATATAACTTGGTTCGATCCCTGGGCCGCGGGGGCATGGGAGATGTTTGGTTGGCCGAACTCGAGGAATCCGACAAGTCAATCCGCCGGGTGGCACTGAAGTTAGTGCCCCATGGGTTGCAGGAAGATTCATCACTTCAGCGTAGGCTGGAGCGTGAGGCAAGGATTGTCAGGAGACTGACTCACCCCAACATAGTTTCATTGTATGATTTCGGCCGTGACATGGAAAGCGAGGTGTTTTACCTTGCAATGGAGTTCGTCGACGGTCTTGACGGCAAGGAATTACTTTCCCAGATGCGTCTTCGAGGCATGCTCGGCCTTTCTTTTCCGCTGGTTCTCTATTTCGTTAGAGAGTGTCTTGCAGCGCTTGCCTATGCTCACGGGTTGGTTGATGAAGGCGGAAGATCATTGGAACTTGTTCATCGAGATGTAAGCCCTTCAAATATTTTGTTTTCATGCAACGGGTGCATAAAGATCACTGATTTCGGTATCGCCAAGAGCCGCAACTTGTCGGCAGCGACGGCTGAAGATTTTTTTGTAGGCAAGATTCCTTACATGTCACCGGAGCAGGTCGATGATTTGGACCTGGATAATCGATCTGATCTCTGGTCGCTTGGGGTTGTCATCTACGAGATGGCCACCGGGCTTCGGCTGTTCGCCGGTCGTACGCCGGTGGAAAGAATGGCCCAGATTTTGGGGGCGGAGATTCCGCCCATCGAAGAGAGACGGCAGGAGTTTCCAGGCTGGTTCAGCGGTTTTCTGAGGGGTTTTCTGCAAAGGGACCCTGCTGCACGCTTCGGGAATGCATCGGAGGCGTTGAAAACGTTGATGGAAAAAGGGGAAGGCGGACTGAGGGGTGCGCAAGATGAATTGGCCCGTTTGATTCTTCAGTTCAAGAGCGACGAAGAAGCGATTCCAATGGAAAACATAACGCGCAGTAATCGCGTGTCTACTTCTGCACCCGCGGTGATACCGGACTCAAGTGACGGATACAGGGTGGAAGAAACCCATTCTTTGAGCGAGGAGTTTGAAGCTCAGCCGGTTTGTTTGCATGAGGATGATTGTTCGCCGGGGGGCGTTGAGATGCACCGGGACATGGAGAGCACTCCGCTCGCGATTCCCGGCGCCAAACAGTCCTACCGTGAAAATACTCTCCCCCGGTGGAAAGCGCCCTTGTCTGCGATGTCCGACGGCGGATCACAGGATGCCATATGCAGCGAAGGGTGGAAAGAAACACGTTCTCCGTATATCGGAGAGATGGGACTGTGGCGGTTTGCAAAGCCGTTCAGAGTGGGTTCGCAAGACGCAGGAGCGGAAGATGGTGAGCAAAGCGTATGGTTGCGCGAAATTCCTGCAAGCGTGTTTTTCAGTGATGAGCTTTTTGAAATGTATCTCGAGCAAACGGAATGGCTCAGGAATCCATCACGAGGCAACACGTCCGGTTTTTTAGCGAGGCATGCCGCGGTCTACGGAAAAATCGTTTTCGGTTTGCCGGGAATGTTCGGGGATGAAAGATGTGACAACTCCAAAACCGGTTACCAGGTAATTCGCGAAACCCGGGCCATGCCGCTTCAAGAGTTCATGGACTATGCGATAACCGGTTATGTCTACGAACAGATCCAGGAACTTGAACGTTCGGGAAGAAAAGCCGGTGACACATCCGAGGTTTTCAGATGGTTGACCATGAGGTTGAGGTTGGAGCTTGGGGTGGAAATAGTACGGCAGCTTCTTTCGGCCATGGATGAGTTGCATTCATCGGGCAGGTGGCATGGGGCACTGACCCCCGAGAGTCTTCTTGTGGAGCCGGTTTACCTTTCGGCCGTGCCTTCTGAAGTAAAGATCATCTGTTGGCGGGAACGCTATGCATCTTGCTCGGAAGTTCGTCCTTTTCTGAAAATGACCGATTGGGCATTGAGGGAGAGTTTCCTGGCTGAGGCGGGCAAGATGCTGGAACGGTACGGGTTGAAGATCGAATCGGGGAAATTGAAAGGCGATTTGAGTGGGCTGGATCCCGAAAACATCGAACATGCTTTCAAGTTGGCGGCTCATCCGCTTTTTTTGTACGGTGCTCCTGAAACGGTTTCCGCTAAAGAACCCGCCGGACCGGGGTGCGATCTGTATTTTGCCGGAGTTCTTCTTTACCGTCTTTTGACCGGGCGCCATCCTTTCAAGGAACGTTCTTCATTTGCAGCGTTGTCCAAAATGCTGGATCCCGGTTTTGAGCCTTTGAAAGTCGAGCGGCTGAATCCCCTGGTGGGCGGATTGTTGAGCGATTTCGTTCGAAGAGCGGTATCGGTCGAGCCGGGTGAACGATTCCCTGACTCGCGAGCGATGAGGGTAGCCATGGAAGATATTCTGATTTCCGGAGAAACATCATCATCTTCGCCCGCAGAGTCGTCAGCGCCTGATGAAATCGGTCGTGTTGAATTTTCACCTCCAGGGATTAAACAGGAAATGACCCGAGACGGTGAAAGGGACGCAGGAAAATCAGAGTCGGAGAAGAAACCCGGTTCAAGATTCGAGAGGGAATTACATGACCAATGAAGACCACGTTGCCCTTTCGGCTGAAGATTTTTCCGGCGTGGACGGATCGGGGGCCGAACCGCGGGATGACTTCGAAGGAATTATTCTGGAAGACGGGATAAAAGTAGAGAAGTTTCAACGGCGAATTCAAGGAAGCGGGTTTTACAAGGCGGTCGGCCCCAGCATGGAACCGTTGCTGGTCAAGAGGTTTTCCTCGAAGTTTCTATCTCAGGCAGCAGTCAGTAAAAAGCACAAGGATGGCGGTGGTTTCGTTCATGAACTTTTTTCATGTGAAAGGTCGTTCATCAACAAGCACTCCGATCTGCCCTTTGTTCCAAGGCTGATCCGTACCGGGTCTTTCGGGGATGAGCCGTACATCGTCATGGAGTGGGCTGCAGGCATCACGGTGAAGGAGATTCTTTCCAGTGATGAAATCCCACCGGATAGTGTTGATGTTTTTCCGACGGCTTCGAGTGGATCCGAAACCGATGAGGCAGATCTTGAAGATGATAATGAAGATGAAAGAGAGGCCGGGGATGGAGCAGAGGTAGAGCAAGATGATCGTGAGGATGTTAAGGATGATGACGATATCAAAAAAGGTGGTCATGGCGATCGGGTAAAGGATTCTTCAGGACAGGAAAACAAACGTCCGGGTAAAAAGGATCTGAAATGGGCGATTGATTTTGCACTGGAGCTTTCTTCGGCGGTTCGCGTTTTACATCGCCGGTCCGTATTTCACAAGGGTTTGCTTCCCGAGAATTTGCTTATAGACGAGACAACCGGTTCTCTTGTTTTCATTGATCTGGTCCGGTCGGGGGCTTGCACGGTGAAAAAGGATGAATCGATTTGCTTGAAGGATCTTGGGACTTTGGATTTGAGGGCATCCTATATTCCTTGCGATTTGAGAAGCAGGCCGGAATTGGTGTTGGATGAAAATGTTGCCAGGAGGTTGGATGTCTTTGCAACGGGCAGGATAACCCTCGAACTATTGCTGAAGGTTCTGGAAGGAGAAATGTTTGTCGGCTCAGCGCCCATGGCTTTTTCCCGGGTGAAAAAAGCCATGGCCGGATATTCCGAACCGTTGATCAACGCGGTTCTGGATTTGGTGGAGCCATTCACCGATCGTTCGGCGTCAATGGAGAATGACAACCGGAAATCCGAAAAATTGACGGTTGCAGGCTTGTGTCATGCAATGGAGCGGATCCGGAGTCTTCCCGAGTTTGCCGTGGAAGGTTCCGCCAAACCTATTCCCATCAGGTCCGATTTGGAAAAGAAGCTGGCGGCTTCTCAAGGCGCTACATCCAAGTATCAGGCGGTCAGTCTTGCCAAAGAAAAAGAGTGTTCTGTATCGAAAACAAAGGTCATTGCAGTGTTTCTCGTTTCAATGATTGTCGCGGCGGTGTTTTTCTTTGTGCGAGGAATCGGTGATTCGGATCGGGCAGGACAGGAAGAAGGGAATGTTCGCAAGGTTCCTCGGCAAGCGGAGGTTCTTGGAGACAGGGACGAGAATAGTCAAGAACCCGGTGGCGGGACAGAAGACGACCTCACCGAAGATGTTCATCCGGGAGACGAACGGGAAGCTGATTCCATAGTTTCACCCGGAGTCGTATCACATGGAGTTGGGGATTCACCCGAAGAAACCGTGAGGAAACCGGGCGGTGAAGATAGACATTCTGAGGTTGTTCCTTCAGGTACCCCGGCTGTAGAGGAGCGGCTCGGCAAGATCCGTGGGGGTCTGAGTCGAGAAGCCGGAAAAATGCCCTTGAACAAGAAGACACCTGAAAAGAGGGACGTTGATCTTGAAGATGAGTTTCTGAGAGTTATTGATAATACCGTAGAGAAAGATTCCGTACGCAATCGTTAAGTGCTTTATAAGGTTTCACTTTGCTGAAGGTTTTGCCACTGTTATCTGGCCGGCCTTGACATGGACTTTTACAAGTCGACTTTCTCCTGTTTCGGTGTTTGCGAGGTTGACGGTGTGGGTGCCGGGCGTGAGTCCCACACGCTGTGTGCTGCGTCCGTCTATTTGAAGTCGATGTCCCGTAGCCGCAGCGACGATGCCGAAAACGATCCTGTTTTCAACTCTTTTTTTGTGTGAGATGGTTACTCTCATGTTGTGCCTTATGTAAGGCCATCTGCTTCTGATTTCCACGGTATGCGTTCCAACGGGCAGGGCGAGATCCTTTATTGGAGTTTTGAGGGTCGGGATTTCACCGATGGTCACTTGGGTCGCCGGGGAAGTCTCCAAAGAAAACAGCCCTCCTTTTTGCAAAGTGGCCCGGATGACCCCCTTTTCCTGCGGTTCAAGCTGAACCTGCTGCCTGAAAGGCACGTAGCCGTCAAGATTAATCTCGACCATTACTCCACGTCCGGACTGCACGGCCAACGCTTCGATCGGGGTATGACCTCTCTGCATTACGCCGTCTAGAAACACCCTCGCATTCGGAGGTTGCGACAAAACTCTCAATGAACCCCAATCCGATGACGGCTTCAGCTCGAAAATATCGAGATCCTGTTTTTCTCCCGTGGATCTAGTGACGATTTCTCTTGTTGCGGTTTCATAATCATCCAGCCTGAGTTCCAGCTTGTATTGGGTTGAAGGCTCAAGTTCCAGTGTTGCGGGCGTTGTTTTTCCAGTGTCTCTGCCGTCAAGATGAATCTGGGCGCCCTCGGGCCTGGATCTCACGGGGATTTCCACTTTCAGCGCTTCCAGTCTCAAATCGTGAGAGGTGGTCTTTCCATCGGCCACGTGCACGATGATCTGAACGTCCTTGTATCCTTTCTTGGACGCCCGGATTGCATGCGGCCTGTTTACTTCCAGATTATCCAGGACCAGTCCACCTCCCGAATCGGTCGTGCCCCTCAATGTTCCATCCACCCTGATCTCCGCTCCAGCCGGTTTTGTGTTCAATACAAGCGAACCGGTCTTAGGTGGACGGAGATCTTTCCAAAGCAAAATGGCGGATGCGAACAACAACAATGCTATGGCCGCTCCAAGAGCGATTTTCAACCCCATCGGCATCGGGGCTTGGCCTCTGTGACCGCTCCTTCCTGCAATCGTGCGCCGTCTTCCCGTCGGTCCCAGCCGGCCCAGGGCATCTATTTTTTCAACAAAAACTCCGAAATTGTTCAACACCAACCCCGGGGTTCTAAGGTCGAATATGCAGATGACTTCCGTGGCTGCACCGGGATGAAGGTTTACTACGTATTCGGAAACGGAATTGGTAACAATGTACAATCCCA
The DNA here is from genome assembly GCA_007131745.1 of Myxococcales bacterium. The sequence goes on along the minus strand of SLPX01000336.1, from coordinate 7,471 downwards.
GACCTGCGCCGCCTTCTTTACGGTCGATCTGATCTTCGGAATGTAGGCACTTGTCGAGGTACTTGAGAACTACGTCTTTTTTGAGGGAGCCGAAGTTATCTCTCACTGATACGGCAAAACGTTCTCCGTCGCATCCGTACTGGATTATCGCTTTTTGTTCCAGTTTCACCTCTATGCGATCGCGAGCCGAGACTTCATTGAAAACTCCCTGTCCTTCCGCATCCACGGGAGCGTCGTAAAGAGCGTTCATGAGCAATTCATCGATGACTTTCTCGATATGCTCCAGGTATTTTCTTCTGACTCCAAGGGTTGCAGCGAAATCACTGATGGTGGCTATGGCGACGGATTTCTCTGCATAGTCGCCTACCAGCATGGAATAAACGCGTACTCCCCACGGCAGGTACTTTTCAAGTCCGAAAATATCACCAAAGAGATGTCGAGCGGCAATTCCGGCGAGGATCGCCGGGTCAATGGTTGATTCCACGATTACGTTGTTACATTTCGGAAGACTGAGGAGTTTTACCTCGGCGGCAAGATCCGCCTTGGGTATGACTGCAACGGCTTGAGCTTCCGCTGCAAGTTTTCCCAGCATTTTCCTGAAAATCTCTACTGATTCGGGTTTCAACTCCTCGAAATGCACAACCAGCAGCCCGTAAGCGGCCTTGGAGTGGAAAAACTCTTCTTTTGAAGAAATAATATCCACTGATGCGCCCGCGGCCATGAGGCCTGGAAGGGCCTTGCGCTGAAACTGTTTTGAATTTGTTACAATGGCGATTCGCTTTGTGAGCATCAAGCTTCCTGATCGCAAAAGTTGTAATTGTTGTCTGCCTTGCTAATTTTATGTGTTGTGTTGCTATTTGTCAAAGTTCGAGGGGTTTTTGTTGAAAAAAAGAACGGCGGATTATGAGATCATTTGTTGATCCCTCGACTTGGGTGGATCCGGACGTTCACAGCATCGGCAGGTCTCGTTCATTGGGTGCATTTGGTTGAAGTTTTTGCTATATGTGCAGAAACGCCGCGATATGCGAGGTGAGATATTGAAAACCGACTTCAAGCCGGTCATTTACAAAGGACTTCCATGGTTGCTACTGGGATCCGTTCTTATTCCCGCTGCTGCCACGGCTGCAGTGGGTATTTTGATCCTCGCGCTCTGGGAAGGAGCGGCCGACATCGCTCTGGGTATACTGACGATTTGTTTTGCTGTTTTCATGTTGGGTGGAGCCTTCACCACGTTTCTCTTTTTGTTTCGACAAAACAAACTCACCATGCTCCAGTCGAACTTCATGGCCAATGTCTCACATGAGCTGAGGACGCCGCTGGCATCGATTCGGATGTACACGGATACGCTGGTGATGGGACGGGCGAAAACGGAAGAGGATAGGATACAGTGTCTGGATGCACTGGAAAGGGAGACCCGCCGGCTCTCGGTATTGGTCGAAAGACTTCTCGATTTCAGGCGGCAGTCCATTGTGAAAGGAGGGGAAAACCGTGAATGCCTGGCGCCCGAAGAGCTGATGAAATCGGTGATCGACGCGCATGCGTCCATGGGAAAACAGAGACTGGAATTCTTGGTCGAACCCCAACTGCCGCTGGTTCACGTGAACCGGGACGAAGCTTTTGACGCTCTATCGAACATCGTAAAAAACGCGTTAACCCACGGTGGCAATGGAATCGTGGTCGTTACCGTCCGGTCCGACGCTGAAGGGGTTGCCTTCCACGTGAGAGACACCGGTCCGGGTATATCCCGCAAGGAACAAAAAGACATTTTCAAGAGGTTTCACCGTTTGGAAGAAAAAAACGGCCGGGAAAATGTTTCCGGTTTCGGAATGGGGCTGGCAATCGCAAAAGGTTTCGCCGAATCCAACGGCGGAGCGGTTTCCGTCAAGAGTAGGATCGGCAGAGGTTCGACATTCACCCTGTGGCTGCCGGCACATGATTCTCCACATAATGATTTCGAGGAAATTAAGGGCTGACTCTCTTCACAGCAGCGGTATGCCGGTTCTTTCGATGTGGCACAAAAAGCCGTGTCCTTTTTGTCTGCCCATTTCAACTTCATCAACAGTCCAGACCAGGATATCCATGGGCATGTCTATTTCCCTTGAGAGAAGCCCGTGATAATCAGCGGATCTGAACGGTGGCGGTTGTTTCGCGTGTTTCACCACCAGCAAGAGATCCAGGTCGCTGTCGATACTGTAGCGATCGGCAGCGAACGATCCGAACAGGATCGCTCCGATAAGCTCCTCTCGCTTGTGAGCCGTGTTTTGAATCGCTGTTTTGAGTTTTGCGATGACTTCAGTCTTGTCCCTGAAGCTTGCTTTCACAGAACTTGATGATTCTTTCAGCATGTCCCAGCGCTTTTTCGGCCTGCTCCCTGGTGAAGTATTCCAGCGGCGCTCCTGCCGCAAAACCGTTCGGATAGCGGCTTGTTACGTAATACTGGTCCAATTCAAGCGCACCCTTGATGATATTCCGATCTACCTCTCCGGGCTTGAAGGCTTCCTTGAGAAGATGGGTGATCGAATGGCCCCAACCGCGGCCGTGCCGGCTTTCTATAACACTCTTTACGCCTTTTTCCGTTGCCTGCTGGGCTGCAAAACATGCCTGTGCGAAAAAACCGCCGTCCATGGTATGTCGCGCCCATGCCAGATCATTTTGCGCTTGTTTGAACCAATCGTCGGACCTTTCCATTAAAATAACCTCCCGCACCTGAAAAACAGGCACATGGCGTCAGTGAAGAGATAATATCACCGTTTTAGTTTACAACCTAACCCGTTTTCATGAGAGTTCGTGGAAGAAATCGGGATAGACCGATTGATAGCCGCTCATTGCACAGGATTGCCTGGAAGCAGCGTGGCTTGAAAAGTGACGTGTTTTCGCCACATGTGTTGCGATTCTGATACATGTTTTCAGGGGATACCCCGATCAAACACCCGCAAACAGGAGGCTTTCGCTTCTTTGTTTTCGGAATGATTGTTGCACTGAAACAAGAACGAAAAAAACAAAACTTGTGTTGTTGATAAGGTGCCGGGAAGAACGCGGTCAACGGAATCATGCATGAAAATCGTCCCGCTGCGCAGGGGATCCGTGTGTTTGCGTTTCGGGAGATGCAGAGAGGAGTTGAACATGCGAGTGTACAAGCCGGAACATGGTGGGTTAAAAGATGAGAAGGGAGAGTGGAATCATGAGTTTCGAGCGGTTACGGCAAAGGATTCGGATCACAATGGCCAGCCATGTGTTTCGGAATGGAACCCGAAGCGCAGGTTTGTTTCGGCAAAAGCGAAAAAGATCGGTTTTTATACCCGCAAAGCTGTTCATGTCTCGAAGTTTTTTCTGGCAGGGGTTCGGATGAAACCAGTGGCCTTGGACGTGTCTTTGCATGTCACTTATCGATGCAACCAGGACTGCGCATACTGCGACAGGCACATCAACGCGGGTAAGAAGGATTCTTTGGACAAGGAGGAGCTTTCCGCGGATCAAATTTACCGGATTGCAAGGGATTTCATAAAATTGGGTGCCAGGGGTTTCCTGCTGGACGGAGGAGAGGTTTTGTTGCGTGCTGATCTGGAGCCTTTGCTGAGGTATTTTCATTCGGAAAGGGTGGAGGTAAGGTTGAATACCAACGGAACACTTCTACCCTATCGCAGTAGTTGGCTTCCGTACTTTGACAAAATCAAAATCAGCATCGACGGCCCGCGTGAAGTTCACGATCGTTTTCGGGGAAAAGGAACTTTTGAAAGGGCGATGCAAGGGTTTGAAACAGCGAAGCGCGCTGGTGTTAAAGTGGAATTCACCTGTGTCGTTCATTCTGAAAATGTCTTTCGCATTCCCGAGATCCTGGACCTGGCCGGCAAACTGGGGACGCGGGTTTTCCTGCAACCCGCGCGCAGTTCTTTGTTCGTGTCAAAAAAGCGTTCCGAGCCTTCGTTTTCAGCCGAGCGAGGTGTTTTCTCGCACATGATCAATCAACTCATTCGGCGATCCGGTCATCCCGGCCTGGGAAACACGAAAGCGAGTCTGCGCCACTTTTTGAATTTTCCCGAGCCGACAAAGATTGCCTGCAGCGCCGGATGGGTCGGTTGTTCGGTGGATCCGTACGGCCGGCTTTCATCATGCCCGATGTTGCCTCCGAAACCCTCGGACCCTGATCTGTTGTCCATGAACGTGGAAGAGGCTTTTGCAAAACTTTCGCGGACGGGTTGCCGGAATTGCTGGTGCGCAAGGCAAGTTGAATTGAATTTCTTGTGGGCCGGGGAGTTTCATCGTTTTTTGTAATCATGACGGACGACGGGGTCACCAGGTGGGTGTCTGTCCTTTTTTCGCGGTTCAGGACGAGCCGAAAAAAAGGCAGTCGTCCAAAAAGCCGACATCTGAGTTGCGCTTCCGGGTGGATGGCGGCAGTGGATGGTGGAAGGATGAAGGGACTCGGACGAGCCGCAGATGAACCTCCGTCAAGGAGGTTCTCACAAGGCGCTCGGCCGCTTGGACGGTGCCGTAAAATCACAGGCTCGTCCGTTCATCCGGCGCGAATTTCACACATTTTGTAATCACGACGGACGACGGGGTCATCAGGTGGGTGTCTGTTCTTTTTTCCCTGCATTCGAGGGTTCGAGAGTAAACGTGAGCGCGGTTTCCCGGCGTCCCGGCGGAACCTTGATTTGAACCGCCAGCGCATTCCAGTCGTCAGAGTCGCTCGACGCGTAGAGCATGTATCTGCCGTCGGGTAAAAAGCCCGTATTCAAGAGAGACCCTGTCTCCGAAACGATCGTTTTCGGACCTCTTCTTAGTTCCAGGCGATCGGCATGGGTCACTGTGATCGATAGTTTTCCCCGACCAAAATAACGGCTGAGCAGATATGCTGCAAAGATGAGAAGCGCAAGGCACAAGGCGACATACGGGCTCCAAATATGACGATTCATGATTCAACTCTTCCGCCGGCGTTGGAGTTGTCAAAAGGGTGTGCCGTCTTGCCTGAGTCCGGGGGAAAAGCCCCTTCCGCCGTGAGGGATGAACACAGCGTCCGGATCTCCGTCCACGGCTCTTGTAAGGGAGCGATCCCGACCGCCTTCAAGTCCGTAGGTCATGAAATCCACGGTGTTTCCGTGCGGATCGGCCAGGGTGACCGTGTCGCCGTTATTGTTCAGGGCCAGGCCGCTTGAAGCCGCAAAGAACTGGGCCGTGTCGGTCACCTCGAATTCCGAAGGATTGCCTCCCCCGAAAACCACCACTGCTTTTCCTGCAGGCACAACTGTGGATTCGGGGAAGGTGAAGCGGATTCGCAATCCATCAGCAATCGTATATCCCGATATATCAGCGTCACGGTCTCCGGCGTTTACGATTTCTACGAACTCGTCGTCCCTGAAACATCGCACGCCGTCACCGTTTGCATCTCCCTCTAAACCCATGGGAGGATCCGCAAGCACTTCGTTGATAATGAGCCGTCCGCCGGAAGGTGTGGGATCAAAATCATTGCAACTCAGGGTTGCAGGTACGCATTGCTTGGAATGGATGTATCCGTCGCTCCTCGCTGATTCAAGGCAGACGTATCCATAGGGGCATCCCGTATCATCTGTGCAAAACGCGGTGCAGACTCTTTCCTGGTTGTTTAGTCTTGTACACTGGTTTCCTTCGGCTCCGCAGTCGGCAGTGATTTCGCACGGCAAACAGAGCCTCGAAAGGTCCGCGTATGGATGCACCTTGGGGCTTGAGTCGATGCCGTGGATCCCGTACATGGTGGTGAACCAGAAGGTGCTCGCATCCAGTTTCCTGAGGAGTTCGGAATAAGTGGAGGGTCTGTGAGTCCCATGGCTCGGGATCAGTGCCCTGATAACTTCTTGCACCACGGTGGGCCTTGACGCGTTGGAAAAGCTCGTGGTCGTGATGATGTCCAGATTTTGCCTGTCGGCCTTGTTGGGATTTCGCCAGAAGGCTTGCCCGATTGCGTACGTGTCGCAGCCTTCTGCGACAACGAGTTGATAGCGGTCCGGGGGCATATCCAGGTAAGGTATCTTCGAGTCGTCCAGATCTCCCTCTGCTGTCATGCGCCAGTTTGCCAGTGCAAAGCCGTACAGAAAGCCGGAATGGCCGGAATAAATGATGACGTCCTTTGTGCGGAGAGATTCGATCATATCGTTTTCAAGGACGATTCCGCCCGCGTCCGTGTCAGGGTCGGTTTCAGTTCCGGGCTGACCCCAAAAGATTTGGATTTCCGCTCGGATTTCGCGGCCGTTGGCGACAAATGTTCGCGTGAGCGGGCTCGACCTCCGGTTGTACTCCGAGTACGAACCTACGGGCGAAGTGAAGCCCATGGAGTTGACGAGCCAGTTGTAAAGAGTCCGGGAATGCTGGATGTGGTATTCCGCGTGGTAATCCCAGCCTAGGTGAACTGCTATCGTGAGGTTGTTGTCTTCGTACAACCGGTTGTAATCGATCCACGCGTCTGTTGATTTCTTTTCGGGTTCAATGGTCAACACGAGCTCTTCAAGATCCTCGGCCCGCATCTGCGAGGGGTCGAAACTGTTCCATGGAGACCTTCGGTACCACTCATTGTTCGCTTCCAGGCGTGACATTTCAGTATTGCCGATTTTGCCCATGGTGAGGGTGAATTGTCTCTTTCCTTCGCCTGCGTCTTCCGACGGCAATATGCTCAGAAGATCTCTTGTTCCGCCGATGATATTTCGAAACTTGAAAGAATACGTCAAATCGTCCAGCGGGGTGATCTCCAGGTTTTCGTATGCGCCCGCCTTGACCATGGATCTGAAGCCGCCGTAGTCGCTGTTGTCGTCGTCAGGGGATTTTTCTCTCAGGTAGACGTTCAGGAACCACTCGATCACGATGTGTTTGTATCCGATCAATTCCTTGGCTCGTTTCATTTTTGTTTCTTCATCTTCACCGAGATAGCGGGTTTCGAGTGTCACCGTGGAACTGCCCTCGACCAGATATTCCTGGGCTGTCACAGAGAAATAATTATCCGCCTTGCCCGGTGGAACGATGAAATTTTCATCTTCCGCGTTTGCACTTGTCAGTGCGCATCCGCCCATGGCCGTCGCCGAAACGGCTGCAAAAAAGGCGAAGAAAAAGATGGTGTTATTGAATCCCCGTTTCATGATCTGCTCTCCTGTTTATTTCCTTACCATTCGTGCCGTTTTTTAATTTTCACAAAGGCTTTCTTGCCTTGATGTGCAAAAAAGATACCAGAAATAAGGGGAGCCGTTTTGAGACCAAAGTGTCCGGTAAGCTGCTGTTATTGCAGGGTTATTTTTTCTTTGAATACTAACGGAAGGACTGCTGGATTTGCGTTTCAATGGCTACTCAAGTTGCCGAAAAACCTATGGAATGGCTTATGCGATTTCCGCGGTCCAGAACTTTTTACAAATTCCTTGGGTTCTTGAAAGAAAGTCTTAGGTAGTCTATAGGCTAAGTAGACATTCGCTGAAAGGTAATTAGACTACTTAAGAATGTGTGAAAAATATTT
>SLPX01000064.1 GCA_007131745.1 Myxococcales bacterium | reverse complement strand
GACACTGGATTTCAAAATCTATCTTGGGCTCCTGACGGAAACATACAACAAGGCTCACCAGGATGACTTGAGAAGAACCGGCGCTGTTCCGATCGATCTGGTTGTGTGTAATCTTTATCCCTTCGTCGATACAATCGCCAGGGAGGGGGTGACGGTCGAAGATGCCCGCTCGAACATTGACATAGGCGGGCCCACCATGATCCGGGCCGCGGCCAAGAATTATCTCAGGACAGCGGTGGTCACCCGGCCCGGGGATTACCCGGAATTGGTCCGCGAGTTGAAAGACGGCGAGGGGGGGTTGTCACTTCAGAGCAGGTTCAATCTTGCGAAAAAAGCTTTTCAGCATACCGCGGAATACGACGGGGCGGTTTCCGATTATCTGAACGGGTGTGATCCGTCCGTGCTGAGTTCACTTTATACATTCGGGGTTTCCTGCTGAAAACATACAAGGGGATATTCAAATGAGCGAAGATCTAAAGAAAGCATACAAAACAGTAATGGAGGATCACTTTCCGGAACGAATGGAGATCCGGTTTTTTTCTCCATCGGACGATGAGGAGACCTCCTTGATATATCAAAAAGTGACTTGGGTTGTAGGGGGGGAAGAGAAAGGATTGAGATACGGAGAAAACCCCGGGCAGGAGGCGGCTCTATACGGTCTTGTTGATGGGAATCTACAGGTAGGCGATGTGCATACCATCAGCCCCGAACAAGGTCTTATTGCAGATGTGGAATTGCTGCAATCCGGAAAGCACCCGGGGAAAATCAATCTGACCGATGTGGACAATGCGCTGAACATACTGAGATACCTGACCGAACGGCCGGCCGCTGCCATCATGAAGCATAACAATCCGAGCGGTGTGGCCCTGGGCGAAACACTGGTGGATGCATATGAAAAGGCGGACATGGCGGACCGGGTGGCCGCGTTCGGCGGAGCGGTGGTCTTGAACCGAGTGGTGGATATGGCGACGGCCGAGGCGGTTGCAGCCAATTACGCTGAAGTGGTAGCCGCGCCCGGTTACGAGGAGGGAACTCTGGAAGTTCTTTCGAAACGAAAGAACCTTCGTGTCATGGGAATAGCCCAAATGGATCGTTTGCAGCAATATGCAGGAGAACGTTTTCTGGATTTTAAATCCTTGATCGACGGAAGCATAATAGTTCAGACATCTTTTTTGCCGGGCGTAAAGACGACCGAAGATTTTCTTCCCGCTTCTTGTACGTACAAAAGCAAAGAATACAACGTAAAACGTGAGCCGACTCGGAGCGAACTGGAAGACATGTTGTTCGGCTGGTTTGTAGAGGCGGGGGTTACTTCCAATTCGGTGATCTATGTAAAGGACGGGGTGACAGTAGGCATCGGCACGGGAGAGCAGGACAGGGTCGGCGTCGCCAAGATCGCCCGGGACAAGGCTTATACAAAGATGGCCGACGCTCTTGCCTGGAGACGATACAAGACTCCTATGAACCTGTTGGAAGATCCCGACAAGCGGGCTGAAATCGAGGCCGAGACTCGTGAAGCTCGCGGCGGTCTCAAGGGTGCGTGCATGATTTCCGATGCTTTTTTTCCTTTCAGAGACGGCATCGAAGTCGGATTGAAGGAAGGTGTGACCTCTGTATTGCAGCCTGGAGGTTCGTTGAATGACTACCAGTCTATAGATGCGGTCAATGAGTACGGGGCCGCCATGATGTTTACCGGCACGCGTTCATTCAAGCATTGAAAAAATCCGATTCCATTTGGAAAGGGGCGTGAAACAGCAAAACCGTGATGAACGGTTATTTGTTATTGTTTGTGAACAAATGTGATAAATAATCACGATAGAGAGGTGTGAGAATTAAACGTCATGCAAGCATCTGAAAGCACAGTACTTGAATAACGTCATACGGCATAAGCGCGGAGGATTAAAAAATGAAGATTGGAACGATTAGGGAATTGCCCCGTGGGGTTTATCAGTGGTCGGCGCTCCCTGCTGCAAGAGTTTTGTGGATCGTCATGTTTGCAGTGTTGATTTTTGCGGCCGGTTGCCGTGACAAAAGCAAGGGCGAAGATGATCCCTGCGAAGGTGTGGATTGCAGCGGCCGGGGGGTATGTGTTGAACAGGACGGCGAGGCCGTCTGTGTATGCGACACCGGTTACGCCGGTCCCGACTGCGGGGAGTGCGCGGAAGGTTATGAATGGGACGGGGGAGTTTGCGTGGAGGAACAGGATCCGCATTATGGAACGCCCACAATAGACGGGGTTATAAATGTCGGTGACGGCGATTGGACCGAAGATCAGAGGGTCGCTGTGGGAACCACCCCCACCGATTGGGGCGACAATTACATGGACTCGTTGTTCGTTGCGTATGACGACACTCATTTCTACATAGGAGTAAGCGGCTGGGTGGAGGAGCAGAACGCAATTGCAGTGTATATCGACGTGGACTACGGGCCGGGGGGATCGGGGCTTCGCGACATTGCATCCGCAACCGATAACGATGGTTCCCTGGACAGTTCGCTCAGCGCGGACATCACGGCCACCGACACATCTTACGGGGCGGACATGGCCGTGGGAACCGTGGGCATGGCCAGTGTCTTCGATGGTCTGGAAGACAATTCCGGGTGGCGGCGGATCGGCGAGAACCCCGCTGATTTTCCCTGGATCGTAGGAACGGTGGCTACAGGAACGAACGCAATGGAAGCGGCCGTGTCATTGGAAGAACTTTTTGGGGGAGTGCCCGAACCGGGTACCCGGGTGGCCATCTTCGCGCGGCTGGTGAATCATGACGGGCAACACCTGGCGAACCAGACCTTGCCGCAGGACAACCCCGACAATCCCAAGATGGTTTCCGAAGTTGCGGTCATCACGATGGGAGGTGGGCAACCGATATGCAACAACAACGGGATCTGCGAGCCGGAACGGGGAGAGAATTTCGCCAATTGTCCTGATGACTGCCCCGCTACTTGCAACAACAACGGGATCTGCGAGCCGGAACTCGGCGAAACCCACGAGAACTGTCCTGATGATTGCCCGCTTTCCGGTCTTTGCGGAGATCCCCACGAGTTTCAATGGGAAGATTCGGTCATGTATTTCGTGATGACGGATCGCTTCTACAACGGAAGCGGAACCTCCGATCCAGTCCCCGGCGCAACCGAAGCCGCTCAGTTTTACGGCGGAGACTGGATCGGGTTGGAGATGAAACTGGGTTACTTGGAGGACTTGGGGATCAACACTATCTGGCTTTCAGCCCCGTTCAAGAATCGGGATTACGCTGGCGCGGCCATTGATCCTCATTCCGACCCCCATATGTACTCCGCGTACCATGGATATTGGCCTTCACCCGCGAACATCGACTACAGCGATCCCGACAATCCTTCGCCCAGGCCCTTGGTGGAGAACCGGTTGGGCACGGAAAGCGATTTGTTCAATCTGATCGGAAGCATCCACGCGTCGAACATGTACGTGCTGTTTGACTACGTTATGAACCACGTGGACTCAGCGTCGGGGCTCTATGGAGCGAGACCCGATTGGTTTGTCCACGACCACGGAAATATCGTGCTTTGTTCTCCTCACAACTGGAACGATCCATACTGGAGTACCCGTTGCGCTTTCACCGATTATTTGCCGCCGTTCGATTTCTACAATCCAACGGTACGCGAGTGGTCCGTCAAAGACGCACTGTGGTGGGCGAAGGAGTTCAACATAGATGGGTACAGGCTGGACGCTATAAAGCATGTGCCCATGGAATGGCTGACCGAGTTGAGGTCCGCGTTCAACAATGCATTTCCGAATCCCGCGGGCGGCAGGTTTTACATGGTCGGCGAGACATACGATTACGAAGACCAGGGATTGCTCGCCGAGTACATCGATCCTTCAACAAAGCTTGACGGTCAGTTCGATTTTCCCATGAGAAAACGAATCTGCGACGGGATTTTCAATCGTTCCATGACCCTTGATTCCATGTTCGCCTGGATGGACTCCAATGACGCGTTCTATCCGCCCGGAACCTTGATGTCTACGTGGGTGGGAAACCATGATATTCCGCGCGTGATCCATTTTGCATCCGGACAGTATACAGACTGTTACACGGGCAGCAACGTGGAAAACGGATGGAACCCCGGCTGGCATGTGCAGCCCACGGAGGCTGAACCCTACGAGAGGCTGGGACTCGCCTTTGGATTGTTGATGACGAATCCGGGCGTACCGCTGGTCTACTACGGAGACGAGATCGGTCTTGCGGGCGGAGGCGATCCCGACAACCGCAGGATGATGGTTTTTGAAGGATTGAACGCACACCAGGAGAACCTGAAAGATCTTGTTTCCAACCTCATAAGAGTCAGGCATGAAAATGTCGCGCTGAGGCGGGGTTTCCGGCAGACAGTGAGTGGCGGGTCGGACACTTTTGTCTACAAGATGACAGGGTGCGGAGAAGCCGAGGATGTCTACGTGATGGTAAACCGCGGCGATTTTGCAGCCCAGGTGTCAGGACTTCCCGCGGGTGAATACACGGATCTCCTGTGGGGCGGTTCGGTCACAGGAGGAGGAACGGTAGAGGTTCCTGCAAGGTCGATTCTCGTTCTTCGATGATTTTTGAGAGGTTTTCCTGATGCGCGATTCGCTTTCATTGGCATCCTTGAATTCAATGTTTTTAAGAGCGGTTCTTTTGATCATAGGCATTATTGCGGGATCATCCTGTGCCGGCGCTGCTTCCACCACAACAGAAACGAGCGCGCCTCGACAAGGCGAAGAGCAGACCGTTGAACCGCAAAGCGCTGCCGTTGTTCAAACGGAGAGCGAAAATCCGGTTTGGGGAGTCGCTTCAGGCGAAGCCTCGGCCGATGAAAGCGAAGACATGCAGGTTGTTTCGAACATGAGTTTTCAGCGCATTCACGGGTTCGAGCCCGATGGATTGCTGGTCATCAACCCCGCCGGCTCCGGAGGAATCGATTTTAAACTCACGGTCTGGGCTCCAAAAGGCCACCACGGCGAGGTGGAGGGTTCGGCTTTTCGTTCCGCCCCGGGGCGGTTCGTCTACAAGGGCGAAAACAATTGCGAGATCACTTTCGAAATGAATTCGTCGTCCGTGGAAATCAAGGTCAACGATTGGGGTTCGTGCAACACATACCATGGAGCGCGCTGCTACCTCGACGGCACGTTCGTAAGGGTCGAAGAATAAAAACGATGAGCCGGCCTTAAATGTGATCGCTGTTAGATCCAGTTAGTAACCGACGAGCTTGTCTTGAGTGTCAAAGAGACCCTGTCCGGTAAGGTTTCCTCGTTCGTCATATGTCATTCGTATGCGCGCGAACCCTTTCTTGTGGAGCGCGGGTTTGCCGTCTGTTCCGAAAAAGTCCATTTGTAACCTGTTTCCCCGCTCGTCGTACTTCAAGATCGCCTTCGCGAAGCCGTCGTTACCCGCGGCGATTTCGCCGTCCAACCCGACAAAACTCTCCTCGATGATGTTTCCGCGTTCGTCGTATTTCCACCTTTTCCCTGCTATGTTGTCCTTCGAGTGGAGTGTCCGCTTTCCTTCCTTGTCGAACAAGTTCTCCTCCGTCATGTTTCCCTGGTTGTCGTAGGTGAACCGGATTGTTGCAAAACCGTATTTATGAAGGGCTGGTGTATCGTCCGTTCCCAAGAAGTCCATTTGCAATCTGTTTCCCCGATTGTCGTAGCGCACGATCAACTTGGCATAGCCTTTGTTGCCCGAAACGATTTCGCCGTCCAACCCGATAAAACTCTCCTCGATGATGTTTCCGCGTGTATCGTATTTCCACCTTTTTCCTGCAACTTCGTCGTTGCCGTCGAGCGTCCGTTTGCCGTCGACTCCGAAATAGCTCACTTCGATCGACCTTCCCATCTCATCACGTTTCCATCTTTGCGAAGAAAAGCCGTTCTTGTGAAGGACGGGCCCGCCGTCCGCGCCGAAAAAGCTTTCCTCGGTCATGTTTCCGCGTTCGTCATATTTCCACCGAATTCTTGCAATGCCGTCTTTTTGTGTCACGGGTTTTCCGTCCGGGCCGAAAAAGGTTTCCTCGGTCATTTTTCCGCGTTCGTTGTGTGTCCACCTCTTTCCAGCAAAGCCGTTCTTGTGGAGAGAGGGTTTTCCGTCCGAGCCGAACAAGCTCTCCTCGGTCATGTTTCCGTGCTCGTCGTGCTTGTACCGGAGCGTTGCATAGCCGTCTTTGTGCGGATAAGGCTTGCCGTCCGTTCCGATTAAACTCACCTCGGTCATGTTTCCGCGTTCGTCATATGTCCACCTTCTTCCTGCATAACCGTTAGTGTGGAGGATGGGTTTGCCGTCCGTTCCGAAAAAGCTCTCCTCAATCCTGTTTCCCCGTTTGTCGTACTTGTACCGGACCGTTGCAAAGTTTTCCCTGTGAAGCGCGGGTCTGCCGTCTGTTCCCGAAAAACTCTCCTCTGTTATATTGCCGCGAGAGTCATACTTCCACCGGGCCGCTGAATAACCGTTTCTATGGAGGGCCGGCTTGTTATCCAAACTGAAGAAGCTCTCCTCGATTCTGTTTCCGCGAAGGTCATACTTCCATAGGATCGCTGCATAACCGTTTTTATGGATGGTCGGCTTACCGTCCGTTCCGAAGAAGCTCTCCTCGGTTGTGTTTCCGCGATGGTCATGCTTCCATCGGATCGCTGCATAACCGTTTTTATGGATGGTCGGTTTACCGTCCGTTCCGAAGAAGCTTTCCCCTGTTCTGTTTCCGCGAGAGTCGTTTGTCCACCGGATCGATGCAAAGCCTTCAATGTTAAGTGCCGGTTTGCCGTTTGCGTCGAAGAAGCTGTGTTCTGTCACGTTTCCGTGTTCATCGTGCTTCCACCGCAATGTGGAAAAGCCGCTTCGATGGACCGCGGGTTTGCCGTCCGTGCCGAACAGGTTCTGCTCGATTACATTTCCCTTCTTATCGTGCTTTGTCTGAAGGGAAGCGTAGCCGTCCGGATGCAATATGGGTTTGCCGTCCTCGTTGAAGAAACTTCGCTGGGTCGTGTTGCCTTGCTCATCGTATTCATACTTGATGGATGCAATGCCGTTTTTCGCGGGCGATAACTCGCCGGTATGTGAAATGGCTTCTTGTTGCGTGATGAGTCCTCGTGAGTCGGTCGTGATCCGGTAGCCGAACGCTCCATGGCGGTCCGGCCTTGGCGCGCCGTTGTCATTGAAGAAAGCGACTTTTTTCAGGAAGCCCTTGTCATCGTACTTGGATTGTTTCATGGTGGCCGGCGAACCGTCTATGGCCATCTTGGCCAGGTTTCGGTTCAAGTAATCAATCCGGACCTTGTCTTCGCTGTATGAGAATCGCTGAACCTGACGCAAATGACCGTTTCTGTGAAACAGTCTCTTTTCCTTCAGTTTTCCCGAATCCTCGTAAAAGAGCCGGATGATCGCGTTTCCGTCCCTGTCTTCCACCATGTTTCCGAAACCGTCGACCTGCACCATTTTCTCCACCCTTCCGTTGAGCTTGTAAAAGCGCCATGTCCGGTGGCGCCCCGCAGGTCCTTTGACCTTGCCCACACCTGTCGGCACTCCCCGGGTCTCGGTGTAAGCTGCGAAGTAGGTCGTCTCCGGCCGGGGGTCTTTTTTGCAATGCGTACAAGCGGTGATTCCAGCCAGCACTATGAGTACTGCCGGTAAAGTGCTCGCTGAAGTATGGTTTGTTTTTCTAAAAACACAGTTTCCGAAATCCTGCAGCCCGGCCATTGCTTGCTCCCATTTTGTCGTGCATCAAGATTGAACCCTTTGTGTGTCAAAAGAGTATATATCCAAGATTGGCCGGAAAGACAAATCTCGTGGTCATTCGGCTGTTGGAGCAGGTTCATGAGAACTGCTGCCGAATATTGGGGCTTGACGATCTCAATACACGGTTGTATTCCGCATATCAAAAGGCGTTGCCACAAAGCTTTTCTGATGAATAACCCTAGAGGAGGATAGAAAGTGTACAAACCCAGGAACAAAAATGGATATTTGCGAATTCTTTCGGCGATGGCGCTTGTTTCAGTCATCATTCCAGGTTGCAACCGTGGAGGTCAGGCGCCTGTGAGGGATCCCGCCGACGAAGTTCGTGCGGACAAAATAGACAAAGCTCCCGAAGTCGATACCTCGGACGGCCTGAATCCTGAGGGTGAACCCAATTCCCAACTCGTGAGCCTGAATGCGGGTTTTCACCCCGATCCGTACAAGGTGGAAGTAAAATCGGGGGGTGCGGAGGATGTGGGGACGCACAGTCTCGGACAAGAATGCAAGGGATTTGTTTCCAGGAACCCGGATGTCCGTCTGGATTACTCGGCGGGTGATTATCCGCTCAATTTCTACACCATGTCCGAAGGCGATACGACCATCATAGTCAACATGCCGGATGGAACCTGGGTCTGCAGCTATGATGACGACGGTCACAACCCCGCGGTGTTGATCAACGATCCCCAGTCCGGACGATACGCGGTGTGGGTTGGTTCACATGACGGCTCGGCCGGCGATGTGACTCTGAACATATCGGAGATGCCTGTAAGGAATGAGATTCCGAAAACCGGGGATCTGGAGAGAAGACCGGACGTGATATTCGTTCCCACTCCTCAGGTGGCCGTGAACGAAATGCTCAAGATGGCTGACATCAAAAAGGGAGATGTTTTATACGACTTGGGCTGCGGGGACGGCCGTATCGTTATCACTGCTGCAAAGAAATACGGAATTCGGGCCTATGGATTTGACATAGATCCACAGAGAATCAAGGAATCAAAAGCGAACGTCAAAAAAGCCGGTGTCGGCCACCTGGTTACAATACAGCAAGCGGACATATTCACCCTCGATCTAAGCAAGGCGAACATCGTGACTCTGTATCTTCTTCCGAGATTGAACGTCAAGCTGATGCCGCAGTTGAGAAAAATGAGACCGGGCTCCAGGATCATTTCTTTTGATTTCGATATGAGAGGTGCGAAGCCGAAAAAAGTTGTGGAAAGAGATTTCAAGGATGCGGGATTGCGGCGGATCTACAAGTGGGTTGTTCCTTGGAAGGTAGAGGAAGAGCCGGATGGCTACCGCGGCCTTGTCCCTTGAATTCTCTCTTTCGGCCATCCAAGAAGATTGAAACACCATCGTCTTTGGCGATTCCGGCTCCTGCCGGACAATGTGATTTTATCTAAAAACCAAGAGACATGTCGGATCCCAATTGCATGCCGGGGTCCGCGTGCCTTGGAAGCTGACTGCAGTACTTGTATTGTACAGTGACGGGCTTTGCGTCCGGGCCGCTTTCGCCTTCGGGGATATACGAAATTCTCGTAAAGTTCTCGTCGATATGAATCTTTCCTTCTTTGACGAGTTGCTCGCAACGTTCCCGGACCCAACGGTTCAGGGTATCGACCTGCTTGATCCTGAGCCTGCTCGCCATCAAGAAAGCTTTTTGATCTTCGAAAGTTGAAGGGTCGGGCGTTTCTTCGGATTTGCGCCGGATCACAACATAGGAATTGGGATCTCCCTTTCCCCTCAGCGTAATCAATTCACCAAGAGTCGGATTCTCTTCGGTAAGTGCCCAGACCTTGGGAACCAGTCCATGTACTTGTTCCAGTCCTTGTACCCTTTCGGATATGCGCGTTACGCTCACCGTGTCGACCGTGAAATTCTTTTCAACGCCGGCTTGTGTTCGTTCTTCGGGGGTTTCGTCTGAAGCATCGGCTTGGAGGGATTCTCCTGCAAGAACGTCTTCAGTCAAGAAAACTTCTGCAGGACTTTTTCCTCTTTTCAATTCATCCAGCAATTTTCGGGCGGCTTCTTCAGCCAGTTTGTGAGCCTTTTGTTCTCTGACCCGCTCCGCTGCCAAAAACCGCCGGGCTTCATCGAACGGCCATTCTCCCTCGCGGCGTCCTTCGACCATCACAACGTGCCAACCTTTGTCCGATTCAATAGGCCTCGAGATCTCGTTGTCATTGAGTTTGAAAACAGCCTCTGCAAAAGCGGCTCCATAACTGGATTCCAGTTCTTCCATGGTTTTCCAACCCAGGAGGCCGCTTTTTTCTAGGGTTCCTTCATCGTCCGCGGATTTTTCCGCTTCGAGCGCTGCGTCTTCGGCCATTTGGGCAAATGTCTCCGGAGCAGCCCCCCTGACAATTCTCTGTAGCGCCGTCCTGGATCGGGATTTTACCGCGGCGCTTGCGTCCTCTGGAAAACCCACGACTACATGGCGGACAAAACGTCCATCAGGAAGCTCTTTTTCTTGACCGTACTCCATGGCGTGGATTGCTTCCAGTTTCGCTGTTTCATCTTCATCTTCAAGGAGAGCGTCCACTTCCCCGGTTGTGGCAACCAAGCCTTTTCGGAAATTCGAGACTGGAAATTTCGCCAGGTAAAGTTCCAGCCTGTGATTGCGCTCGTGGAAGTCGTTGAGCACTTCAGCTTCCGACACCTGCACCCCGGACATGATGACATCGGCCATCTCCTTGGCGAGAAGTTCCTTTTGCTGTTGGCGCATGAACTCGCTTACCTGCAACCCCATCTGCCACATGGACCATTTCTGAAAATGTTCGTAATTGAAATTTTCAGCGGGTTCGAAAGTGCCGTCCGATTTTCTTACTCTCGGCCAACCGCCCATCTGGTAAAGATCTCTTTCGTATCCCAGCACTAGCATTCTTCGGTTGGTGATCATTTCCACCACGTCCGGATCCTCTGAAGCGTCCTGGGGTTTGACAGCGGGGTGAAACCCCATATTGCGGGCTTCGTTGGCAAGGATTTCCCTGCGCAGTATCATGTCCAGGACCCATGCCTTCA
This sequence comes from Myxococcales bacterium, assembly GCA_007131745.1. Next base: position 7,552 of record SLPX01000064.1, on the reverse strand, counting down.
TGGTCGCAGGCGCCTGGTCGCTCATCAAGAGCCGGAATGCGTACTTGAAATCCGAATCGGTCAATTCGGTGGACTCCACTCTTCCTATTCTTGCACTCTCCCCGCAACTCAGCTTGTCCGAACCCGGAGTCCCGAAGCCGATTACAAAGGCCGCGATAATGATTCCGAACAAAAGCCAGATCAAAAATGATTTTGAATGATGTCTCATGCGTTCAAGCATGTTCTTTACCTCTCTGCTGCTATTATTTTCGTTCCCTTTTTCATCCCGCCGCCGCAACAATCGCGCCTCGACTCAAATCAAGGTCTGCATCTTAGGGGATTCTTTTGTCAAGTACAATAGTCTTTGAGTGGCGATCACGCGGGCCGGGCAAACGGGTTGTGATCCGATCCAACGTTGCTCCCAGCGCTTTTCCTTGCCATGAGTTTTGTTCGAGCATCATTGCACGGATTTTTCGGATGGCATTGTGCTTGTCTTTGCACCATTCGGGCGCGATGAGCCAACCCGAAGGAGCGTCGCCTACAAGTCTGTATATCACGATTTCGGGCGGAATGTGTTCCAGGAAATCTATTGTCGCGTGTGCGTGTTCTTCCAGCGTGGGAACGGATATGCGGCCTTCTGAGAAGTCTTTTTCCCATCGGGAGCCGCGCAGGATGTGTAAATTATGGATTTTCACTCCACTTACCGGAAGGGATGCGAGGAGAGCTGCTGTTTTTCGGTGATGCTCGGTTCTTTCACCCGGCAGGCCCAGTATCACGTGGGCGCACACCCCGATTCCTAGCGATGCCAGCGCTTCAACCGCGCTTTCGAATTCTTTTACCGTGTGTCCCCTTCCGATGGAGTCCAGTGTTCTTTGAGACGCGGATTGCAACCCAAGCTCCACCCACAAGAAAGTTTTTGCGGCCAGATCGGCCAGCAAGTCCAGTACGGCGACCGGGAGACAGTCGGGTCTTGTTCCCAATGCAAGTCCGACAACGTTTTCAACGTCCAATGCCGCACTATAGAGAGAACGCAGTTTATCGACCGGCGCATAGGTGGCCGAGTAATCGTTGAAATACGCGATGAACTTGTTTGCTTTAAACCGCGGCCCGACTCGTTCTATGCCCTTGAGTAAACTATCCTTTATCAATTGCGGAGAGGGGAATTTGTCGTGAAAGCTTCCATCATGAAAATCCCCGGTTGTTTTGCGGGGTACGTCATCGGTTATCGGCGCAGCCGATGCGTCCACGCTGCAGAACGCACAGCCATTGGTTCCCCGGGTGCCGTCACGGTTGGGGCAGGTAAACCCACCGCGTAAGGTCACCCGATGCACGGGTTCGCCGAAAAGATCTTTCAGGTAAGAACTCAACGTGCGGTAGCTTGGCGGGGAAACGCTGCTATTCATCCGACCCCATGGCAACTTTTTTCAATGTTTTGACCTGGTCTTCGGTTCCAAGGACAAGCATTTTGTCGCCCTGTTCAAGCTTTTCCTTCGAGCGAGGATTCAGGCGCAGCTTTTTTTCATTCGTTTTCTTGATCGCCAGGACGATCAGCCCGATTTTTTCGGGGATCCGGGCTTCGCCCAGTGTTTTTCCCACCAGGTATGATTTTTCGTAGAGTTCCACTTCCTCCAGGTCGAGGGTCATGTCTTCGACTTGAGTGATTATGTCCAGAAACGAAACGACCGCGGGTTTGAGCAGCATGGATGCCATTCGGGCTCCGCCCAATTCATTGGGGGAAATGGTGCAGTCGGCGCCGGCTTTCAAGAGCTTTGAATGTGATTTCTTCTCGATTGACCGGGCGACGATATGAATCCCTGGGTTCATTCCGCGTGCAGTCAAAACAGCGAAAACGTTGTCCGCGTCGTTGGCAAGGCAGCTTATCAGCCCTTTCGCCTTCTTGATTCCGGCTTTTTCCAGGATTTCCTCGTGCGTGGCGTCACCCTGGAGAGCAGGAACATCCTGGTCGATCAAATCTTCCACGGTGAGAGGGTCTTTTTCCACGACTACAAAATGTGCCCCCCCCCGTCGGAAACTCTCTATGACGCTTTGACCTGTCTGCCCCGCGCCGCAAAGTATGAAATGATCGGAAAGGGATCTGATTGTTTTTTCCATTCTTCTTCTCCGGACGATATTTTTGAACTCACCTTCCATTAGGAAAGAGAAAAAGTTGCTTGCCGCATACGCAACGATGCCGAGGCCGCCTATAATGATGCCCATTGTGAACACTTTGCTGTGTGGCTCAAGGTCCACGACTTCCTTGAATCCGACCGTGGAAACCGTGATGATGGTCATGTAAAGAGCATCCAGGAAGCTCATGTCTTCCATGTGCATGTACCCTGCGACCCCGGTGGCGATCAATAAAAACAGCGCGGTTGTTATGGCTGCAATCCTGTAATTCTTTTCTTTCTCCATGTTTTTCCAAGTGATGTCGGTTGTTCGGGTTTTCCTTGTCTGCTTCTCGGATCAATCCCTGTGAAAACCGAGGTCGGCCGGGTTGATGCTGCCGTCTACATGCGCCAAACGGCCGCCTCCAAGTTCAAATTCTTCACGGGCTTTTTTTACTTGTTCTACAAGTTTTTCAAGAGCCGGATCTTTAGCCGCTGTTTCTTTTCTCAGAAATCCCCGGGACCAGTAATCTATCACAAGTTTGCTGTCTCCCATTACCAGGTTGCTCTTGAGCTTGCCGGCGATCCTGAGGGCCAGGAAACAACCCATCAGTTCACCGAAGTTGTTTGTCTTATCCGGCAGCAGCATGTTTCCTTCCGCGGTCACCGAACCATCATCCAAGGCCAGAAAAGTAAGCGGCGTGCCGTTTCTGTCCGAGACCCTTACCTCTGTGCCCAACCCCCGTCCGGTTCCTGCGTCAAAAAAAACAGCCTGCTCCGGCAATTCACTTTGCTTTATCTCTTTTTGGATCTTCTTGTTTTCATACCTGGCTCCGTTCACCAGCCATGTACGAGCCTCTTCTTCTGTAATAAAACCCTTGTATCGCGCTCGTTTGCCTTTGACCTTTTTTTCGCAAGCGGCCCAGCTTGACACGATTCCCTGCTCATCATCAGTCTTATATGCATAAAACTCATTTTTCTTTTTTTTCGCCATGTGTGACTTGATATTCCAAAACCATCGGAAGAATCAACAGTGTTTCAACTAGGCTGACTCAAAGAAAGGCAACAGGAGGAACGAATCCCGAGGAGGAGGAGGATGCTTTGCCCAAGCCGGATCACGCGCGTAGCACAACCACCCTCACGCCGTCGTGTTCGACTTCTTCTACCTCGCCCCGCTTTTCCCACTCCAGCTCAGAGTCGGGATCGAAGATCACCAAGTAGCCGGTGTCACGGCTCAGCTTCTTCGCGTATTTTGAAACTTGTTTGAGCCCGTCGGGTAAAGTGTATGATGTGCGCTGCAACTTGATCTCGATTACATCCTCCCGGCCTCCGTACTTCAAGAACAGGTCCGCGCGCATCGTTCCCAGAGCGAACTCCCGCTCAATCACCCCGCCCGCGTTCACGATTCTTTGCAAAAACGCCATGAACACCAGGTGAGGCGCGGCCTCTTGAAACTTCATTCCCTTCAGCAAAACTTCCCCGTGCCGCCGCCAGAACTCTATGAACCCGTTTATGAGCTTTTTCATGTCCAGGGTTCCGTCTTTCGCGACATACCACGCGGGTTCTTCGTCAATGGAAGTCTGCAACATGTAGGTCAAAACCCGCGGGATTATCTCGGCATAGATGGGGTTCGCTATTTGACGCTTTCCATCCCGCACGGCCACGAGGCCCAGGTCGAGGGTGTATGAAAACGCATCGTCGTAAACCTCCCCCCCCGCGGTTTCTCCGATCAGGATGGGTTCGATGACCGACTTGACCCTCTTGTCCCGCAGCTTGTCGACCAAACTGTCCAGGTGCGTGTCCCGCCGCTCGATGAGAATCTCCTTTGCCTGGCCCACGTGCTCCCTCTTCACCGGCTGGGTTCTGTCCTTCACCAGGGCGTCGAATTCGGTCGTCAACTGCGCGGCCAAAGCGTTTACCAGCCAGGGCTGTCCTTGTGTAAGGTGGAATATCTCGGCTTGAGCGTCTTTCTCGAAAACCTGCCCGGTTTCTTGGGTATGCTGCTCCAACAGCTCTGATACTTCTTCCGGTGTAAAGCAGCGCAAAGTGAGCGAGCGGTCCTTGATGTTGAACGGACTCGATGTGCCCAGGCTGTTTGAGTCGTCCCTGACCTTTATCCTGTAATCCCGCACGTCTCTCATTCCCACCAGGCAGAGACTTTGTGGAAAAGGCGCGGGCCGCGAGGTGTATCCGTCCCTGAGTTGACGGAGAACCGAGATGAGCACCTCGCCCGGAAGGGCGTCCGCCTCGTCGAGGAGCAGGACAAGAGGACGGTCAATACCGTCCGCCCAGGCCGAAAGGAAAGACCGCAAAGCTATGTCGGGATCCCCTTCAAAGCTATCCCGGGATGGAGGCTGGCAATTCTCCGGAAGCTGTATTTTTGCTTCTTCTTCCAGCCTTTTCAGCATCTGCGGAATCATTTCTTTCACACTCGGCCGGGTGAAGCTCTCAAGGGACGCGGTGACCGCCGCATACTTCCCCTCGGCGGTAAGCTTTCGTGAAAGCGAGCGGATCAGCGTGGTCTTTCCGGTTTGGCGGGGCGCATGGATGATAAAAAACGCCTTCTTGTCAATAAGCTCTCGTATCTGTCCCAACCTGCGATCAGGGGGGATCATGTAATGTTCTTCCGGCAGGCAAGGCCCGGCGATATTAAAAAATTTTTTCATTTCGTCTCCCAAATATCTGCTCTACGCTAACATCGAAAAAACACGCGTGCTTGTGCATACTACCGCCCGGACCCACGGGAAACAAGAAGGAACGCGGGCCGATCTTTTGCTGGTGTTCCAGTCCGCTGCTCTTGCAAATGATCATCGCATCTAACAATCCATATAATACGACCGGGTGGATGGGAGATTGTTTTGTTGCATTTGTGATTATTATGGTTTTTATGAAAACCATTGTTTTTTACGCAAAAAAATATTGATTTTCTCGTTGATAATAGAATTTATTTTTGATACAAAATAAAAGCCTTTTAGAAAACAGGGAGGAATGAATCATGCAAAGAAAGAAAGAAAGAAAGAAAGAAAGACGTAGAGTATTGTTTGCCGGGTGAGAAGGGATCATGCCTATGTCGGCTTGAACCCCGAAAAACCCGAAAACGTGTATTTTCACTCTTCATTTTTTTTGGTTCGTTTCTCTTGATGATTCTATTTCCCACGCAATCCAAGGCCGGAGAAGTTATTGCAAGAACAGCAGAGGGTTGGGATCAGGTAGGACCATCCGTGGCGCAACAGCCGGACGGAATGTTCAAGGTTGTGTGGACCACACTCGGAACATGGACGGCCATGGGAGGTTGGTTGGGACAAGACGGCCAGGGAGATTCGGTGATGGGGCAGATGATCCAGCCGTCGGGGTATCGGCTGGGCGAAGAGATATTCATAAATGAGGGATGGCAAGGGGATCAGTTCAACCCGTCGGTGGCTGTTTTCGACAGTGACCATTACGGCACGGCCTGGGTCAGCGCAGTGCCGGGAGATTATACAAAAACATATTTCAGAGTGTTCGATTCAAACGGAACACCCTATCGCACTGATGTGCCGATATTGGAATCCAGTACCCATAGTGCGGGCGAAATGTATCCCCTGACTTGCGCGGTGAATGAAGGGTTTGTTGTGGTTTCATTGACACGCAATCCTGGTCCGGATGTTTCAGCGGCCCTGCATTTGACACGGTTTTCAAAAACCGGAATGCGGTTGACGACGGCGACTGTTGTTTCAGCGGGCCCGTATTATATTGCCTTGCCTGACGGTCGTATAAAAACAATATTCAGAGATCTGTCCCACTTTGATATAGCGTGTACTGCAGACGGCCATGTAGCCGTCGCGTATGGTTATTATCACGAGTTGGAAGGCCGTGTGGCGAAATTGGTGATCATGGACCCGGATGATGGGTTTTTGTTGTACCCGACGGAACTGGGAGAATGGCAGGAAACCAGGCCCAACCCCGGCCTGGCTTTGAGTGATGATGAATCAATGCTTCATATCGCTTATGGAATCCGATTGGATTCAATTGGTTTATACAATGACACGATCCTGTATCAACGTTATCCCTTCGGCGCTACAAGTCCGGTTCAGGAAGATATAATCAATGATCTTTCTCTGACGGATTGGTATAATTTTTGGCCCAGAGTGTCGACGAGAGGAGGGCGGACCATATTTGTGTGGCGACAGGCGGAAAAAGTGGATCCCGAACACCAGAGGATAAGAGCCGCTCGGTTTGATGAAAACTGGGAACCTTTGGGCTGGGAGGAGTTTGCAGGAGAGACGGAAGTTACTTTGAACAGCCGCTATGATGTGGAACCGTCGGCGCCTGATTATGTAAGAGGAAAACCATCACTGTCCACGCCCGACGACCAGGGTCGTTTCGTGGTTGCGTGGACCTCGTTGCGTCAATGGGGACCGGTTGCTGATCTCGATCCGGTGATACGTTGTTTCGACGCTGATGGAAAAGGTTTTCCGTGCGGCCCGGACTGGGACGGAGACGGGGTGCCGAACGAATATGATTGCGACCCTCTCAACCCGTATCTCAGGTATGACCTGGATCAGGACGGCGTCTGCGACGAGATAACCGGAGGAGACGAAGCGGATTGTATCAACGCCTGCTACGAAGTATACGAAGGAACCGAGATAGACGAATGCATATATCGTTGTCAAAACCTGGACAATTGCCCGTGTTTCCGGGACGAATGCCCTGGTGTAAACGATCCCGACAGGATAGCGGCCAGAGCGGTGTGGGATGTGTACTGCCGAAATTACAAGTGGTGCATCGATAACGCGTTGACTGATTGCGATTCGAGCCATGACGCGGACATCTGCCACAAGTTTTTTGCAAACCCCGACCAGCAGGATTCGAGCGGCAACGGCCGGGGCGACAAGTGCGAAAGCCGGCCCCAGGCGAGCATAAAGGTTTTCAGCCAAAGCGGAACAACGAACACCATCTCCAAGGGATACATATTCGGGTGTGAAGGCACGGCCGCGGACGTGGCGATAAGCGTTTATGGAGGCTGGATGGAGGTGGATCCGTGGGGTGACCCGCCTATCGACCCTGACGGGATATACCAGAGAACCCACGTGGGCGGCTGCGGCTGCCCGCCTGAAATGTCCGAGATTGAATGTCGTGAGTTTTTCTGTCCCTTCGATAGTGAGGAGGATGTATACAATCGGCTCGCTTGGGAAGCGATCCATTCCATAGAAGCGGCACACAAGCCGAATGTGGGAGAGTTGGTCGAATGCGCGGATTGCCCCGAATTCCTGGATCACAGGGAACCTCGAAACATGGTCGGGATACCCGACTGGAAGAATTATGCAATAAACAAGCAGCTTCTCTTCAACCACGATTCCGGGTCGAACCAACATTTTTTCACGTGGGATTGGACGACATACGGCAAGGACACCGGAAAGGAAGACCTGGCCGGAAAGAAGGTGCAGCTCAGGGTGGCGTGGCAGAATCCGGACCTTGCATATTATGTT
>SLPX01000405.1 GCA_007131745.1 Myxococcales bacterium | reverse complement strand
TTGCAACAGGAAATGGACATCTTTATGATTTCGTTCAAGAGCATGATCCATTAAAAGAACTCGATGAAATATTTCACAATAAAATGCTATCTGTTCTCGGGGAATATTTTGCGGTAGGAGGGATGCCGGAAGCAGTTCAAAAGTGGAAGGAGACCCGAAATATTCAAGATGTCAAAATGGTTCATAACGATCTTATAGAGACATATAGGCATGATTTCGGGAAATACGCCGGAAACAATAAAATAGATTTTGTTGAAACTGTTTTTAGGGCTGTTCCCCGCTTAACCGGAGAAAAATTTGTATATTCAAAGGTCGATTCCGGGGCGAGATCAAGAGTTTTAAAAGCTGCTTTTGATTTGCTTGGAAAAGCAGGAATAGTTCACTCGGTTACCCATTCTTCATCAAACGGGCTTCCACTTGGCGCTGAAACTAAAAACTCAATGTTTAAAGCGATTTTTCTTGATGTGGCTCTAAGCCAGACAGTTTTAAAGCTCGATGGTGGTGAGTGGATATTTGATCCTGCTGAAACAATTGTAAACAAAGGTAATTTTGCGGAGGCATTTGTTGGACAGGAACTGCTTGCATATTCCGATTATCTGTCGAAAAAAGAGCTTTTTTACTGGGTCAGAGAAAAAAGAGGGGCTAATGCAGAAGTTGATTTTGTAGATGTTTTTGACGGCAAAGTGGTTCCTATAGAAGTCAAAAGTGGAACTGCAGGAAGAATGAAAAGCATATATCAGTTCCTGAAGGAAAAAAGCAACTCGGTTACAGGATTTCGTTTTTCCGAGAGAAATTTTTCAAAAACAGAAAACATTCATTCGATTCCCCTCTATGCAGTATGGAAAATGTTCGAATTTCTTCCTACCGGATCGACAATGTTTCGGTAAGATTTTAGATGTAACAGCCCTCAATCGCCCGGGGATGTCCAACCGCAGAGCGCGTCATTATGTCCCTCAGCAGAAATGAATCAAAATAAACTTTCAGAGTGTCACGCTTGGTCTCGTCATCAGTGATCTCCACCAACTTCGGGAATCCTCCCTGTTCAGAGTAGCGCCGATAAAACGGCCAATCGGGAAATAACAAGATAAATCTCCCATTTTACCGGGAGATACCAGCAGTTCTTTCTCGCTGCTTTGAGTGATCTCTGACTGCCCGGCGAACACCCTCTGCAACTCGTAACGAGAACGGTCAAATCAGGACATGGGGGCCGCCAACCGCTGAAAAAAAGATCCCAAGTGGGTAGATCAGATTTTCCATTTCGGGCGGCAAGCGGTGACCGTTGTCCATGTTAAAACCTCATCCGGGTCTCCGTTGGTGGTCGGTTGTTCATTGTCAATCAAAAATCTTCATTGTATCGTATCTTGGTGGTGAAAGAGCTTAGGAGTTTAGAAGCGGTAGAGCGTGTTTCCGTCGCCGGTTGAATATATTCGCCACAGGCAGGTGAATGTGTCGTTGTCAAAGTTGAAGGTCATCTTTGTTGGTTTTTTGTTCGTGTTTGTAAACGCGTGCGGGGGAACGGGGGGCGGTGGAGATGGAGAGTGGGACGGGGGGGAACGGGATTCGGGAGACATGGTGGACGGGGACGTGTTCGAGCTTGAACGCATCGAGGTCAGCCCTTCGTCGGTTGTCTTGTTTCCGGGAGAGACTTTTCAGTTTGTTGCGGACGGCTTTGATGAAATGAGCCGAATCCGCGATGTCACCGATTCGGTTGAGTGGAGTTCGGGTGATGAATCCGTGGTGGCTACCACGGAGACGCCGGGGCTGGTAATGGCGGAAGCCCCGGGGGTTTCGACTGTGACAGCGTCGAGCTTGAACGGCGCGGTTTCAGGGGAGGCAGTGGTCACCGTCTTGGAGGTCGTGGAGGTTTCTCATGAGCGGGAGTTCAGGGGAGCTTGGGTTGCAACTGCGTGGGGGATAAACTTTCCATCCAACACGTCGTCGATGACTGCTCAACAGGATCAACTCCGGGATATATTGGACGGGGTGGAAGAATTCGGGATGAACGCGGTTGTTTTCCAGGTTCGCCCCGAGTCGGACGCGTTTTACGAGTCGGAGCTTGAACCCTGGAGCCGGTTTCTCACGGGCGCGCAGGGTGAGGACCCGGGCTATGATCCTCTGGCCTTTTTGATTGAGGAGGCGCATGAGCGCAACATAGAAGTGCATGCTTGGCTGAATCCCTATCGAGCGCTTGTAAACAGGCACATTGAAGCAGTTTGGCCGCACGTTTCTTTGCGTTACCCCGAATATGCTTATCCATGGGGGGACAATCTTCTGTGGATGGATCCGGGAGCAGTGGAAGTGCGGGATCACATCGTGGATGTGGTGACCGACATTGTGCGCGGATACAATGTGGACGGCATCCATTTCGACGATTACTTTTATCCCTGGCCCATATCAGGGCACGTCTTTCCCGATGGACCGCTTTACAATGAATACGTGAACTCCGGGGGCGAGATGAGTTTGGCCGATTGGCGGAGGGACAACGTGAATGAGATGGTGCGGCTTGTCGGTGAAGCGGTTGCCGCGGAAAAACCACATGTTCGGTTCGGGGTCGGCCCGTTCGGGATATACAAAACGGGCGAGCCGCCGGGGATCACCGGTACGAGCCAGTATGACGTACTCTTCTCGGATCCGAAAAAATGGATCCAGGAGCGATGGGTTGATTATGTGGCGCCCCAGCTTTACTGGCCCACGACTTCCTCCGGCCAGCCCTACGGTACGCTTCTACCCTGGTGGGCCGGTCTTTCCTCCGACGGGCATTACATTTTCGCGGGGAATGCACTTTACCGCCTGGGTGATTCATCGGCATGGACGGTAAATGAGTTCCGCCTCCAGGTCGAGATCGGGCGCGACTACCGGCACATGCACTCAATGGGAAACATTTTTTATCATGTAGCGAACATCCTTTCGGATCGGCAAGGGGTCGCCACCATGTTGTTGGAAGAGTTTTACTCCATGGCCGCGCTCACCCCGCCGGTGGTCGCGGTGCGTGAAAGAGAGGTGTCGCCGCCCCGCGTGGAGGTTGTTGGTGTTAACGTAAGTGTCCGGCACGACGCAGCGGAGATGATTCGCGCCTGGGTGGTTTATGCATGGGACGGTGAAGGTTGGGTGATTCATCGGATCGTGCCTTCCGCGGAGAGCGTGTTTGTGTTGAGTTCGGGGACCTGGGCCGTGAGCGCCGCGTGTTGGGGGAACGTGGAGAGCTTGGGCGTGGTGGTGGACATATTCTAAACACGCTCACATTGACCGCCGATCAATCTCGCCATGCTGCGTGGCACCCTGCGCTGCCTGCTCACGTACCTCAAGTACGCTGCGCCGGCTGCTCGCTCGCGCCTTGCCTGGCGAGCCCCTCGGCGGCCCTGCGAGAGTGTTCCGATTGTCGGGATCTCAATGAGATTCTTTTTAGAGGGGGGTCAAAACTGTTCTTGATTTCGGATCGAACGGGTCAAAACCTCTGTTGCTTTCAAAATATCGTCGCGGGTCGTTAGCCGGCCGAGCGAGAGGCGCACGGAGCCGATAGCATCGTCCGGGTCAAGACCCATGGCGAGAAGCACCGCGGAAGCGGATTCCCCGCGTTCATGGCACGCGGAGCCAGTGGATGCAGCGATCTCCGGCGCTCCGGCAAGCAGCGCGCTTCCCCGCACTCCCGGGAACCTGACGTTTAGCGTGTTTGGAAGTCTCAGGAATTCGTGGCCGTTGAGAGCGATACCCGGGATACGCTCCTGCAGGAGCGACCAGAGTTCATCCCGGAGAGACCGGATTCGCGCGGTTTCTTCGGCAAGCTGATTCGCTGCAATCTCGCAGGCAGCGCCGAATCCGACGATTGATCCAACGTTTTCAGTGCCCGGTCGCAACCCTTGTTCGTGACCCGCGCCCAGCAGCACCGGCTCAAGGATCACTCCCTTGCGGACATAGAGCGCGCCTACACCTTTCGGTCCGTATAGCTTGTGGCCCGCTATGGACAGGAGGTCTACGCCCAGATCATCGACTTTCACATCGACTTTCCCGACCGACTGGGCGGCATCGGTGTGGAAAAGCGCGCCTGCTTCGCGGACAGCCGGCGAAACCTCAGTGATTGGCTGGATTGTACCGGTCTCGTTGTTTGCATGCATCAGCGTTACGAGAGAGGTTCTATTGGTCAGGGATTCTTTTACTTCTTCGCTGCGCACACGTCCGTTTTCGTCCACGCCCAGCCGAGTTACCTCGAAGCCCTGCCGCTCAAGCAGCCGGCAGGGGTTCGTGGTAGCAGGGTGCTCGATGACCGAGGTGATGACGTGGTTCCTGGTAGATCCGGGAGCGACCGTGCCGCGGATGGCGAGGTTGTTCGCTTCGGTGCCGCCCGATGTGAACACGATCTCCCGGGGAGTTGCGCCGATGAGCGAAGCTACCTGTGCTCGCGCGGCTTCGACCCCGTCATGCGCCCGCCTGCCGTATATATGGCCGCTGGAGGGGTTGCCGAAGTGTTTGCGAAGGTACGGCAGCATCGCCTCCACCACCTCGTCCAGTAGCGGCGTGGTAGCGTTAATGTCGAGATAAATGGGATCGTTCATGACATCTCCTGTTGCACCATTTGCTGTTTTGGCATTTGCTCGTAGACAGCGTTTTTGCCGACGGTCCGGCGGAAGTTATTTTAATTCGATCCGACAAAACCGGCCGCCATTTTAGTGTTTGACAGGCAATCGGGGTCAAGAAGAAAAACTGAAAGAGAATTGTATACGATTAAAATTGGAAAGGCAGAGCAGGGGGGATCCATTTTGACAGCTTATGCATGATGTGTTAAATTTATGCATAAAAAAGCGGAGGCGTATTATGAGAACGACGCTTGATTTGCCGGAAGATTTATTGGAAGAGGCTATGAAGACCACGCGCATCAAAACCAAAACAAAAGTTATTATTGCGGCACTGGAGGATTTGATAAGAAAATCCAAAATCGCGGGGTTGAAGGAATTCAAGGGAAAGGTGGATTTGAAAATCGATTTGCATGAAGTCAGGGGGCGGGAGTGTCGGTACTAGTAGACACATCGACATGGGTGGACTATTTCAGGAGCGGAAAGAAATCCCGTAAGCTTGATTTTTTTATCGACGAAAATTTATTGGTCACAAATGATTTGATATTGGCTGAGCTTGTTCCATTCCTGATGTTTCGCAAGCAACGAAAAGTTGTCGAATTATTACTGAATATCAAGAAGTTGAATCTGAGCATTGCTTGGGATCAGATAATCGAGTTCCAATTCAAGTGTTTGAAAAATGGACTGAATGGGATCGGGATACCGGATTTAATTATTGCTCAAAATGCAATGCAAAATCAAAGCACGGTTTATACATTGGACAAGCATTTCGTCTTGATGAAAGAAATTCTAAACATCCGGATTCAAACATAGTGTATTGCCGGGTTTTACAACTCGGCTTTGCCTCTAATCCTCTTTAATCTTCTTTGAGGAGATCGCGGAGTTCCTTCAATTCTTCATCGGGATCCGGAGGCTTTTCGGGTTTCCGGCTTTCCACGCTGCGGTTTATTTCGCTGTGGCTGATCCTGGAAGGGCCTTCCTTGGCTTCCTGAAAGCATTGTTTTATCTCTTCATGGATTTTTCTGTTCTGGTCGGTGTCTTTCGTTGTTTTAACAGCGGGAAGGAAGTTCATGGTCTTTTGGTATTTCCGGACGGCTTGTTTTAGATCTCTCTTATAAAAGGTTTTTCCAAGGCATCTCCGGAGGTAGCCCATGAATTCGTTCATGTCGGCGGGTCGGCGGTCGGGGTTTTTGTCGAGCGCCCGCATGGTCAGAAGATCCACTTCTCTTGGAAGCGCCAGGTCCGGCCTGACTTTGCTCGGCGGTTCAGGGCGGGTCTTCAAATGATGACGAAGTATTTCTTTCGCAGTCTCTCCGAAAAAAGGAACGTCACCCGTCAACATTTCGTAAAAAATGATTCCCGCGGAGTAGATGTCGGTTGCAGGACCGGTCTGTTCTCCGAGAATCTGTTCGGGCGCTATGTATTCCGGGCTGCCGAAGACTATCCCTTCCTGCATTGTTTTTGCGTCCAGTTCCTTCGTGGCCTCTCCCACTGCGGCTACGCCGAAATCCAGAATTTTTACGAGATCGTAGTTCTTTTCTTTTTCGAGTTTCCATTCCCCTGTTTCCGCCTCGGGCATTGTTATCAGTTGGCGGCGGCCGTCCATTTGCAGCAGGGAGATGTTTTCGGGTTTCATATCCCTGTGAATTATGCCGACTTCGTGGCCCGCGCCCAGTCCCCTGCAGACTTGGACCATGACATTGACCGCCCGGTAGAGAGGAAGAGCGCCTTTTTCATCCAGGACCGTTGCAAGCGTGGGGCCTTCCAAATATTCCATGACACAATACGAGCAACCATCCGATGTGACACCGAAATCCAAAACATCTATTATGTTGGGGTGTTTTATCATGCTGGCTGCGCGGGCTTCCATCAGGAAACGTCTTACGAGAACTTGATCCCTGTTTAGGTCCTCTTTGAGAATTTTTACGGCAACGTCTTTTCCAATCAGAATGTGTTCGGCCCTATATACTGAGCCCATTCCGCCCTTTCCTAAAAGTCCCATCAATTTGTACTTGTCAACGGTTTCACCCACCATCGGATCGGTGGGAACCTGCAGAAAAGCCCTGTCAAAGGTGCAACGTTCTTGCTCTTTATAAACCAATCGATGGCATTTGGGACACACTTTCAAAACATTGACCTCACGAGGCGATCATTTGATTGGAGAAACACCCTGTTTGTTCCAATCGCCGCCTTGTTCCAGTATTCCATCCAGTGGATCAGGTCGCTTTGCAACTTCCAAAACCAGTTGGTAAGCGAATATCCCGGGATGTGTTCGTGCAGCTCTATAATATAGTTTTGCGAATGTTTTTGCGAGCACGTTTTTTTCCAGAGCCGGAAGAATCTCTTTTACCGGCATAACCGTGACATCAACCGATGTGGTCTTGAAGCCTGCTTCTTCGAACAACCCGGCGAAACTCTGGAGCGTGTAAAGTCTCACATGCGTGTTGTCCAGGATACCCCTGGGGGTGTAATTGAATTTTCCTAAGAGAAGACCCAGCCGGATAAACCAGTGAGCGATATTTCCGGTCGAAGCTACGATTCGTCCGTCGTCTGCCAAGAGATTTGCAAGGTTCCGGAGCAGAGCAGAGGGATTCTGCAGATGTTCAAGTTGGTCGGCTATCACGATACGGTCATACTTTCGGCCGGGTTGAAAGAGCAGTTCGTGGAAATCGCTCGTCAAATCAGCCTCGATGATTCTTTTGCACGCGTGTTCGGCCGCTATCCCGGGTTGCGGGTCTACACCGTCCACCGTGCATCCCTTATTCGACAACATTTCAGCGAGATGTCCGGCGTCGCATCCCACGTCCAAAACAGTGCTTCCGGCGGGAATCAATTCCGAGATTCTGTCCATGACCTCGTATGGTTCAGACCTGGGGGGATAGTGGGTTTTGTGGGTGATGTGGTATTCCGGCACGTGTTTGAGACCCAGGACGTGAAGTTTATAGTTCAATACGGATCGGGCTACGTCGAACGCGTATTTGAACCCGTTTACATGGCAGATTTCATCTCCATAATGTGTTGGAATCGGAACTTCGATTATTCGCGCTCCGGCCGTAAGGAGCTGAATGATTATCTGCGTGTCGAAATGGAAGTCATCGGTGTTGCGATCAAAGGGAAGTTCGGCCAGAGCGTGGAGATTGTATGCACGGTAACCCGAGTGATATTCGCTCAATTTTTCGGAGAGCAGGATGTTTTCAAAACAGCTCAAGACCTTGTTGCCCATGTACTTGTAAAGCGGCATTCCACCTTTCAGAGCGGCTCCGGGATCCATCATCCTGGAACCCATGACCGCGTCCGCTCTTTCTTCGAGCAGAGGTTCTAAAAGGCTCATCATAACTTCAGGCGCGTATTGCCCGTCACCGTGGAGCAGAACAGCGATGTCGAAACCTTTTTTTATAGCGTAACGATATGCCAGCTTTTGATTTCCGCCGTAACCTTGATTCGTGTCGTTTCGGTATATCTTGAGTTTGCCAAGTCTGCTTTTTGTTTGGTATTCGAGTCCTGCTTCGTACGTGGCGTCGCTGCTAGCGTCGTCGAACACGCACACTTCTTCAACCAGGTTCCAGACAGGTTCGGGAATCCTGGATAGCGTTTCAGCGAGTGTGGTCGCTGCATTGTACGCGACCACAACTACGATGACTCGTTTTTCCGGCTTTTGCTTCAATTGTTTTCATCCCAGTGCTGAAGCCGAGTTAAAGCGAGGGCGCGATGAATTCTTCCCACAAAGCGTCTACGAATCCGCTGCCGTAATGGCCGCTGTCCGCGTTTGTTCCGTGCAGGTGCGGAAACCTGCCCGTTCCATCGGAATCATCATCGTCGAGAATGCAGCCCCCCTCTCCGTCGGGTCCGTACGAAACACCGTATTCTTCATCCCAGAGCGCGGGCAGATCACAGTGACTGTTTTCACCTGTGCAGACATCTTGTTCGTTTGCAGAGGTGCAATCCGCGCCTTCATTGTCTCCCCCCGCGCACACGCCGCGAGGCGGCGCACAAGGATCCGGTTGCGTCCATGCGCCGAAGGTCACCCATCGTTCCACGTAATCCGAAAACTCGGGATGATTCCATATAGGGACAAGTTCCGGAAACAGCCGAAGGGCTGTTTCACTGCCTTTCCACGGCATGGAAAGGCAGCAGTATTGGTAGCTTCCGCCCGGCCTCTCTCCGCCGTCGATCCAGCCGTAGGGATCCTTGCTTGTGCGGGAACCGGTGCGATGGACTATGTTGGTCCAGTACCTTTCTTCGGTGTTGTCCTGTTGGCCGTAGACAACCGTTTGAGCGTTTTCGGCAAAATACATTCCCCCGTTTTCTCCGAAATCGCGCGGACCCGAGTTCTTGACCGTATCCAGCATGTCAGGGTCGTCCAACAGCAGCGCTGCGAACGCGACCGGCAGTTTTCTGCCTTCACAATGACCTCCGTTGGGCGGCCATGAGCCTCCGTTGATCAGGATGTGGTAAAAGTCGATTCCCATCTGGACGTAAACCACCAGCCCGTCCATTTTGTCGGAAACCGGATCATTGAGCATCAATCGCAGCGCGCCCACCGCGGTTCTGGACGCAATGGACGAACCATAGTCGGGCATGTTTTCTTCCGGATGCATATGGCGTCCCACCCAGTTCGTCTTGTGATCTAATTGCACCCTTTGGAACCATCCGTGGATTTGTTCCAGGGGTGGTGGCTCTCCGGAGTAATTCAGCGAAGGCAGCAATTCGGTTTTGAGGTTGTCGACAAAATACAGCGGCTTTTCGACTCCGAAATATGGCGGGCGGAAAACGTTTTCACCTCGCCCCGGCGGAACTTCCTCCACCACGGTCAGGACCACCGCGGTTTTCAAACAAGGCCTGCAATCGCCATCCAGCGGCTCCAGGGAAACCGATTTCACGAGAGATTCGCCCGGTCCTGCGGTATATGGCAGTTCCGGCACTCTCGAAGAATCAAAATCCGCGATTCTGTGGTCGAATCCCTGGGCCACCGGGTCCGATGGATTCACTTCCCAGCCATGTGATGATCCGTTGTAATCCGGGGAAACGCCCGTGATTGTCACCGGACCGACAACCCAGAAATCTCCGTTCGCGTAGCGGCCGTAAGGGACTTCTTCCTCGAAAGTCCATGTGACACCGTGCTGAATGATCTGGTTTGTAGTGGGGATCTCTTCTCCTTCCGGCACGCACATGAGTCCCTCCGCCCTGTAACCTTCATTGCATTCACATTGCGGAGCGCCTTCCAGAATTACGCATGTTCCATGGCCGGAACATGTGACATTTTCGCAAGCATCCGCTTTGGTTTTTTTGTCACAAGCAGCGGACCATATCTGGATACAAACAAGCAGTAATGTGAGAACCGTATTGACCGGAAGATATGAACCTGTTTTCAATTGTTTTAAATAATTCTTCCCTTGAATCGACATATTCACCGAGTCACCTCCGTTTGCTTTTTGCCAAACCGGTTTGTACACCCTTTTACAGCGAGAAAACCTGATCCCGGATTCGGAAGGATGTATGTCAGGCGAACGATCCCTCTTTGTAGAACCCGTCCAGAAGTTCATCTTTTTCCTTGTAGCGCTGAATCAGCCAGGCGGAAAGATCCTCCGTTGAACTCGGAATCGAGTCAATAGGAAATCTTCTCACGTGCAGATGCGCCTCAGTGGAGAACCCCTGGATGTACTGCCACAAAGTGGGAACTCCGTCCGGGTATCCTATTGTCACGTCATACACCGCGGTGATGTGTCCCCGAAGACCTTGCACCGCGGCTGCAAAACCTTTTGTTCTCGGTAGCAGCACGTGCCGGGGCTTGAAAAGACCTCGTTTTAGCGCATATTCTTGCGATGCCTTGATCTTTTGGGGCTTGATCCGGGTTCCTTCCGGAAAGATCATCAGCCATACCGGGACTTTTTCTTCTCTCAGTACGGCAAATGTTTTCATGATGTGTTCTTCGTCTGAAGTCCAATTCCTGTCCACGTAAACGCAATCCAGGAAACTCATTCCCCAGCCTACTCCAGGTACATGTTTTAAACCCTTTTTGACGATCCACTTCATGTCGCCCAACCGGTCCTTGGACCTGGCCAGCATCATCAGGAAAGGGATGTCGGCCATTTGCTGGTGATTCGAAAAGCAGACCACGTTTTCCCGCATGGGAAGGTCGTCACCAGTAACATGAATGCGGCTTCCGTGGATTGCCTTCGCCATTGAAGCGCACCATCCCCACCATGTATCCGCGCCCCAGCGGTTGAGTTTTCTGAACCCTTTACGTGAAAAGGGTTTTATTCCAAGAGTTGCCAGCTGCCCCATGTTGAAGCCGATAAGCGTTGAAAAAAGAAAAGAAATTGCCGGAACCGCAACGGAAAGCGCTTCAAGCTTTTTCTTCAAGTCATCCGGATCTTTCATCGGTTTTTGCGGCATGTTTTCTCCTGGTCGGCGTTGGTTTTCTTGGTGGGTATCCATGTATCCTTGCAGCGGCCGTGACGCAAGAGATTTTCTTCTCAAGAAATTCAATTCCGTGGGAGCGCGATCAACGCGGATCATTGTTCGGTGAGTCTTTTTTGTGATATCAACGGGGAAGAAACATAATTGTTACGAGTAAATATATATGTTTTTTGTTGGAACTGTGAGTGTATTAACGAAGGGAGATTCGTCATGAAAAGAACACTTGTCATGCTGGTTTCAGCCGCTGTTTTGTTGGCGCCTTTTGCAGCGGCCCATGCCAGGGTAGAAATCCGAAGGGGAGGTTCCAGTTGGGCCGTGGTCGAGTCTGACGGCACGATCCGGATCCGGGGAAGCTCGGTCGGAAAGTTTGAGAGAGATGGAACTGTGAGGGAAAGAGGGAGTTCCATCGGCAGGGTGGAAAGCAACGGCACTATCCGCAGGAGGGGGAGTTCCATCGGCAGAGTGGAAAACAACGGTACCGTGCGAAAGGGTGGAAGTTCGGTGGGGAGGATAGAGTCAGGAGGAACCATTCGCAAAGGAGGGAGTTCATGGGGGAGCGCGTCCAACTGCTGCGGGAGTTTCGGGAGCAAACGACTGGTAGCCGCGGTGATAGTATTTTTCGGCGGTTTTTTTGATTGAAACAATTGAATAGCAGTTTTTTTTCGGGGGACATAAATGAAACTACACAAGGAGATGAAGATGAAACCTTTATGTGCATTGACTGCGGTTTTTTGTTTGTTCTTGAGCGGGCTTTATCCCGGCGTGGCTCGCGCCCAAGGAGAGTACGGAGAACACCCCGCGGATCCGGGGGATTATGGAGAAAGTCCGGTAGAATCCGGTCATGAGGTTCCGGATACTTCTCCTCCGCCCGAGACGCCGCCTCCCGCGGATCCCCATCCGAATAGTCCACGATCTCCAATAGAAGACGAGTCCTCTTCCGGAATCAAATCAACGGGTCTTTGGCTGGAAACAAAGATCGGGATCGGTCCCGGTTACACCCTTTTCGGCGCATTGGCGGGGTTCGGGACATTTCGGTTGCCGGGAATACTCGTGGGCTACAAAATGGACAAGATGGTTGTGGCGATGGGAATGAATCTTATGCTTCATCACTGGAAGGACAGAAATGACGGACCTGACGCTACCATTACAACGTTCGGTGGGGTTTTGGGTCCTGTGTTTCAGTTTGAATTTGCAAACAAGGGGCCGATATCACTGTATGGGCAAGGTGGGCTCGGTTTCCTCTTTGGTGTTCGAAATGAAAAGTGGCGTAACGACACGGATAAGTACAGGGACTTCGGTTTTTCTATCAACCTGGGTTTGGGAGCACGCTATTTCCTTCACCCGAGTTTTGCTCTCGGCGTTGAGATCGGCACCGACATGGATGCCTCATGGAGAAACGATGACGGTGACAAGGACATGATCTTTGCAATGACGATTTACGGCGCTTTGACCGCGGCTGTGGTCTGGTAGCTGTTTCTTTCCGGAGGTTTTTTTGCCGGTGGACTGAACCCGCTTTGCCGGTAAGATATCATCATGTATTGTGTCCATGCAGTTTTGGATGTGTGGAAGCAAGAGCGTGATGATGAGTTTCTTTTCAGCAGGTTCGCAAAACACAGTTGAATCTGAATCCCCTTCGCGTTTTCGGGGGACGGAAGCGCGGATCCGCTTGTGGATTGTTTTTTGTTTGGTCTCGTTTTCTTTCCTCCTGGGAGCGGCATTTCCACGAAGCGCGTCGGCCGGGGATCCCAGGCTCAAGTGGTATACAATAACTACCAAGAACTTTTACATCCATTACTACGAGGAAGAGCGGACAGTGGCCAGAAGGGTTGCGGTGTTGGCGGAGGATGTACACAGAATGCTGGTTCCGATAATGCGCTGGACACCCAGGCGGCGGACACACGTGGTGCTTACCGATGACACGGATGCAGCCAACGGCATGGCACAGGTAGTTCCCAGGTCCACCGTTTGGTTGTTTGTGACCGCTCCGGACGACATGTCTACATTGAATGATTACGACGACTGGCTGTTTCTGCTCTTTGTACACGAGTACACCCATATACTGCATCTTGAGACGAGGGGTGGGCTCGCCAAGGTCATCAATGCTGTTTTCGGCCTGGGTAGGGGCATTTTGTACGCGCCGAATCATGTTCAACCCCGTTGGGTGATCGAAGGGTATGCAGTATTGAACGAAACGATAAGAACCACGGGCGGGCGGATCCGTAATTCCCTTTACAACATGATACTCAGGAGCGCTGTGCTGGAGAGCAAGGAGCCTTCTCTTGCAGAGTTGAGTTCGGTGATGGTTCGTTACCCGCACGGCACAGCGCAGTACCTATACGGGGCTTTTTTTCTTCACTATCTTTACAAACGTTTCGGATGGGATGCGCTCAAAAAGATGAGTCATGATTACGGCAGTCAATGGATTCCATTCGGTTTGAACAAGATTGCCATGCGCAATTTTGACGGCAAAGGTTTCATCAGGCTCTATGAAGAGTGGCGGGAGCGACTTATGCGAAGGTTCCGCTCGGAGGTGAAACTAGTGGAACGGCGGGGTGTTCGTGAGGGAAGAGCGATTACACGGACGGGTGAAACAGCGGGATATCCGGTGTTTCATCCGAAAGGGCACAGAGTGGCGTTCATGGAAAGCGACGGAAGAAGTGAACGCTCATTGAAACTCATTCCACCGGGAGGAGGCGAAAAGACCGTGATTACGAGGGTGGAGTCGGGCGGAGCGTCTGCATTCAGTCCTGATGGCAGGTATCTTCTTTTCTCACAGATGGAGGTCTACAGGAGCGTTTATACGTACTCGGATCTCTTCAGGTGGGATCTAGCGACAAGAAGAATCACCAGGATGACGAGGGGTTTGAGGGCCAAGGAGCCCCACATTTCTCCGGATGGGCAGACGGCGGTGTTTACGGTCAACGAATTGGGTCGGACCTGCCTGGCATCTTTTCAGTTCTCCCGTGAAGCCGATGTGGTTCCGAAGGGGCGGGAGGATGTGAATATTCTGTGGTGCCCGGAAGAATACGAGCAGGTCTACACTCCTTCCTGGAGTCCGGACGGCCACTCCATCGTTTTTTCCGGTTGGGAGCGGGGCGGATACCGGAATCTTTTTGTTTACGACGTGAAAAATAAGAAGGTGGAAAAACTCACCGATGACCGCTTCCTGGATACGAATCCCAGGTATTCTCCGGACGGCGGGTGGATATATTTCTCTTCGGATCGAACCGGAATATACAACATTTATGGCTATGAAATTGCGACGGGCCGGATCTATCAAGTGACCAACGTAGTAACGGGAGCCTTTAAGCCGGCACTTTCTCCTGATGGTCGCACCATGGTTTACATGGGATTCCACGCACGCGGTTATGATTTGTATTCAATGGAGTTGGATCCAGGAGATTTTTTGCAGGCTGTTCCTGATTTTCCGGCGCGTCCCGATGCTCGGAGGCCGGCAGCGCCCGCGAGGCGAAGAAGAAACGATCAGGATGATCCAGGTTCGCGGGGTCAATCCGTCGGCACGGAAGAAGACAATTCTTCTCGATCTGAAACACCAAGTGAGTATGGAAGTGATGATCCCGACGAAGTTATCATATCGGATCGGAGATATAATCCGCTTTGGACGCTCGGGCCGGAAACATGGTGGTTTTCTGCTGAAGGAGACAAACTGAGTCTTCTTCTGGACGGCAGGGACGTGGTGGGCTACCATTCCTGGACATTGACCGCGGGATACGGCGTTGGTTCCGAGCTTTTCAGCCTGGGAGCCGGATACGGTTATACCCGGCTGTGGCCGAGTTTGCACTTGGGGGTTTCCTATACCGACAGGTGGAGAGAAGACTGGACCGTGGGTGATGAAACACGGCGGTTTCGCGCGTATGATTTCTCCTTGAACACGGGAGCTGATTTTCCCGTTTTACGTTCTTTCAGGTGGGGTTATGGAAGTCTTGGTCTGCGCTACAGGTTCTCGAAATGGAATTGCAGGACATGCCTTTCTCCTGAAGTCGATCCCGCACAACCGCTGCCGGCAGCGCCGGTTTTCGGAAAGCTGGGAGGGATCACTTTGGGGCTTTCCTACAGCAAGACCCGTGCATGGACTTATTCGGTAAGCCCCGAACAAGGTAGAAGCATGGGGCTTTCCGTCACCATGTACAGCCCCCAGCTTGGTTCCGACTACGAGGCGGCTTCTTTTACTTGGCGCTGGACCGAATACTTCTCAATGCCATGGTTGAACCATCACGCGGTCGCGCTTCGTTATGCCGGAGGTATAGGCTGGGGTCATCCCAGGTATCGATCGTTGTTCGGCCTGGGAGGTTTCGGCCAACAGGATTTGATCAGCGCGCTCATCGATCAGACAAGGGTGGTGGGAGCGTCGCTGAGAGGGTATGCTCCCAGCGCTGTCGTGGGGGATCATTATTATCTTGTAAACATGGAATACCGCTTTCCCATTTGTTGGCTGAATTGGGCTCCGTGGACATTCCCCCTGTTTTTCAGGCGGATGTGGGGGACCGTGTTCGTCGACGGCGGGCACGCGTTTTACGGCGGCCTCAGGACGAATACGTTAAAAAACACGCGTTGGGGCGTGGGCGGTGAATTGCTTATGGATCTCTACCTGGGCTATTATGAAGGACTCACTATGCGCTTGGGTTATGCCTACGGACTTAACGAAGGCGGGGGACACAAGTATTATTTCTTCTTCGGCATCCCATTGAGCTGAGCCGCATGATTATTCCGCGCTGCAATGCTCTTTTATCGGCGAAGGCTTGCTTGAGTTGATGGGAATTCCTAGTTGTCCTTCCAGGTTTGAACCCCAGCACCATGCCGTTTTCGACCATGAAACCGCGCAACTGTGTTGAAAACCAGCGGATATGCCGGTCATCTGGTGGGTCAATCCATCCACTTGGGCGGGCGCCCCAATGAATACCGACCTGTTCGAGCCGGCCTGGCCCCATTCATTTTCTCCCCAGCAAAACACTGATCCACCACCAGTGAGGGAGCAAGTGTGGTTTTTGCCGGCCGCGAGCTCGGAAATATTACCGGGTGCTCCCTCTACTTCTGTGGGCGTGAGAAAGACGGATTGCCCCCAACAGTAAACCTTGCCTCCCGTGGTGACAGCGCATGTGTGGCGCGGCCCGAGCGCCAAATCCGTTACACCGCCGGGCAAACCTTGCACGCTGACGGGATTATGGCGATCCTGCGTGGTTCCATCCCCTATTTGAGCGAACCTATTGCTTCCAAAACATTTCACGTTTCCCGTGACAGTAAGCAAACATGTGTGTTGGTAGCCGGCAAACACCTTTGCAGTGCTTTCGGAAAGTCCCAACACCTCGGTCGGTTCATCACGATTCTCGGTTGTGGAGTCTCCGAGTTGACCGAAATTGTTAAGTCCCCAGCACCACAGGGAGTTATTGTCATCCACTGCGCAAGCATGGGCCCCCCCTGGATCACCGCCGTCGCCCATTCCTGCTGAAATGGATATGACGCTGGATTCCAACCCTGATGTTGACACAGCGACATTGCTGGAAGTCGTAGTGGAATCTCCGAGTTGACCGTATTCATTCGATCCCCAGCACTTGACTCCCCCGGCCGCTGCGACCGCACAACTGAAATCATTGCCCGTTGCAATTATACTTGTGGGCCCGTTTAATCCGGTTACACCGGTGGGCATGGAGGTGCTTTCGTAAGAGCCGTTTCCGAGTTGGCCGCTACTGTTTTGCCCCCAGCATTTAACGACTCCGGTTTCGGTCAGGAGACAGTTGTGTTTTTTTCCGGAAACCATGGAAATCGTCTCATTGCTCTGGCCGGAAACCGGGGTCGGCGCCGGGCTGAAGCCGGCGGTTCCATCACCGGCCTGTCCGTGAATATTTTCTCCCCAACAGAATATCGCTCCCGCTGCCGTAACCGCGCATGTGTGAATGTTTCTTTCTTCACCCGGCCCTCCTGTTCCGGCTGAGACATTCATGACTCCGACCTCGAGGCCGGGTACATCTTCCGGGATGGATCTCCAATTATTCACAGTTCCGTCGCCAAGCTGGCCGACCGTGTTGGACCCCCAACACACTACACCCCCGCCCGAAGTAAGGGCGCAGGTGTAGTGGTATCCCGCGCTGACCATTTCAACTTCGGAAGTCAAACCTACCACGTCTTTCGGCACAGGACTGAATTGGTCCGCGCCGCCTTCTCCGTCACCAAGTTCTCCCCGGGCGTTCGAGCCCCAACATTTGACACCGCCGCCGGTCGTCAATGCGCAGGTATGGCTGAGTCCGGTGGTAACTAGTGTTGCTTCCGATGAAAGCCCTTCGACGTCTATAGGCACAAAGCTCGGCTGCTGGTTGCCGGTGCCCAGCTCCCCGGACAAATTGAGCCCCCAACATTTGATTCCTCCCGACAGGGTCAGTGCACATGTGTGATTGTAGCCGGCAGAGATTGATTTCAGTTCCTCCGCTATTCCGGATGTTTTTACAGGGAACGAACTGTCGTTCATCGTGCCGTCTCCAAGTTGTCCGAAGCGGTTGTCCCCCCAGCAATATCCGTCGCCCGAACCGGTGACCGCGCACGTGTGAAAAAAGCCTGCCGAGATCCAGGAAACGTCTTCCTCCAATCCGGCGACCGTGACGGGTACTTTGCTGTCTACAAACGTTCCGTTTCCGAGTTGTCCCTTGGTATTGTCTCCCCAGCACTTCACTTCACCGCTGCCGGTCAAAGCGCAGCTATGTTCCAGGCCGACCGAAATCATGGTAGTTTCGGAATTCAAGGCCGAAACATCAACCGGCTTGAAATGGGCGAACCTGGAGTCGTTGCCGAGTTGTCCATGCTTGTTGTCACCCCAGCACTTGACCCTGCCCATCTCGGTCAGGCCGCACGTGTGTCGCCCACCCGAGGACACCTGTTGCCAGACGATTTGCCGGCTTTCGCAAAAGTTTTCCTCTGTGCAATAATTATCCGTGCACGCGTTTCCGTCGTCACAATCGGAATCCTGTTGACATGTAGCTCCTCCATCTATTTCACCGTCCGAGGGAACAAAAGCATCCGGTAGTCCGTTCGGGGTTGCTGCGTCAGATTGCAGTACCACCGGTTTTTCGAAATACGGACAACCAGCGAGAAAAATGATGATCGCGGCTGAAAAAGACAGACTATATGCAGCGCGGCTACAGATCGTCGTGTTAGTTAAATATTTCCATTTCATGGGCGTTCTCCGGCCAAGCTATGCGATGCGGTCATGGATACCGACTGGGCCCGGCGTCCATGGTTCGTTGAGCCTTCACGCGGGCTCAAAACTCTAATCTCTCGAATCTTGTTCAGGACATCGATGGATTGCATTC
>SLPX01000344.1 GCA_007131745.1 Myxococcales bacterium | reverse complement strand
TGGGAACATGCGGAAGTTTGTGGATACTCAACAGCCTTGTTGCTCGCAATGAAAACGTCGGCATCGTGACTATAGGAACACCCGCTACTCTCCAAGGAGTTGCAGTAATAGATACAGTGACCAATGTTTCCGGCACGTGGCAAGGGGAATACGGCCAAGGTATATTTGCTATGTGCTTCAAGGATTCAAACATCCACAATTGCGGAACCTTGTCCATTGATTCCAGCATGGTCGTATCAAGCCACTCTGCAGGGGTGGCCGTGGAAGGCGTATCCGGCATCATGACCCAAAGCATGGTGCATACCGTTTCGCCGCAGCCGAAAGATGGAAAGTACGGCTACGGTGTGCAAATAGCCGGAAGAGAAGAAGATCATATCGGCGCTTTTCCATCTTTTCACGTTCGTGAAAGCTTGATCAAGGATGCAAGGCTGGCCGGGGTTTTTTACCACTCATCCGATGGTGTGCTCTCAGGTGCACTGGTAAGCGGTGGAGAATACAGCGTCGCAAAAAACCAGGGTTCTTCACCTTCGATTGAAGGCAATAACCTGCTTTCAGGCTTGGTCGAAAACGAACCCCAGTGGGTTGAACTGACTCCCTCCCCAGCGCCGATGCCCGCTGAACCCATGGAACCTTAGTTAGAACATACAAAACCGAAAACATTTGTGTTGAGAACCCAAAATATGAAAATGACAGCGCTCACAGCAGTGATACCGGGAACGAACCCTGGAAACCTATTACGCGTGTTGATAGCAACAGCCTCACTGATCACTTTGGCCGCATTGAGTGCACCCGGATGCAAGAGGGAGAAGGGCAGCGAGGAAAATAATAACAACAACGGATCGCAGTGCGCTGAGGGATATCGAGCCGAGGGCCCGGCGTGTGTTCCCATATTCGACAACCCCGAAGATTGCCCTGGACCGAACGAAATGCCAAAGCTTGGCGGCGGTTGCCGCCCGGTAGGAGTGCTGGAATGTGCGGAAGGGTTTGTAAGAGATTCGGACGGTGGGTGTGAGCCAATCCTTCCGGACCACGAATGTCCGCCCGGCACAATGGAAGTCATAGGAGAAACCGAGTGCCGCCCGGTGGGAGTGATAGAATGCGCGGAGGGTTTTGTGTCCGACGGCCAAGGGGGCTGCGACGCAATCCTCCCGCCCGGCCCGGAACCTTGTCCGCCGGGGACAATCGAACAAATCGGTCATGACACTTGTCAGCCGCTGGGCGACTGTGGCCCGGATCCTTCGGAGGGTGGAAGTCCGTGGGGAAATATCCAGATCGACGGCAACACTGTTTTCGTGGACGAAACGAGCGACGCGGATGAACCCGACGGGTCTCAAAGCGCGCCGTATCGGACTGTGGCAGTGGCCTTGCAAGAGGTGGAACCGGGAGGGCAGGTTGCGATAGCCGCGGGGGAATACGAAGAGCGGCTGATATTGAGCAAGCCCGTGCGTTTGACGGGCCGTTGTTCCGAGAAGGTGACGTTACGCGGAGTGGTACGATTCGGCAACCCGGAACCGGCGCTGACAATAGGTTCAGGCGGTTCGGGGTCCGAGGTGAGGGGGGTGACTTTGACCGGTCCGGGAGAAGGGATGCGAGTAGACGGAGCTGTGGATGTGCTGGTCGAGGAAGTGGAGGTGCGAAACACCGAAGATAATGGTGTTCATCTTTTGAACGAATCTAGAGTCATGTTGAGCAAAGTAAAGATCGTGAATTGCACTGAGACCGGGATGTTTTCTGAAGACAGCTTCTTAAACATTGAAAAAAGCGTTGTGAAGAAAACGGTTCCCCATTCAGTCACTGGGCTTTTCGGACGTGGCATTGAAGCGAGATGTTCGATTGCATCCGCTTGCGGCGATTTGAGAGTGGAAAAAAGCTTAATCCACGGAAATCGTGACTTCGGCATTCTCGCTTTGTTCGTAGAAACAACGGTGATTTCTTCAGTTGTCAGGAATACTCTTCCGCGAGAGAGCAATGGTTTATACGGCAAAGGAATCCATGTCCTGTGCAATCTTAAACCAGATGAATGCGGGCGTCTGAGAGTGGAAAGCAGTCTCATCCATGGAAATCGTGATGCAGGAATTGCAACTTTGGGAATGGAAACAAGGGTTGTTTCTTCGGTTGTCAGGGATACCCTTCCACGCGAAAGCGAAGGAGTTTTCGGCAGAGGAATAAACGTCCAGTGCGATAAGAAAACAGGTGAATGTGGAAAGTTGACGGTGGAAAAAAGTCTAATCCATGGCAATCGTGATATTGGAATCAGTACTCACGGCGTTGAAACGACGGTGGTTTCTTCGGTTATCCGGGATACACTGCCACGGGAAAGCGATGGAGAATTCGGCAGGGGAATCGACGCCCAATGCTATGATATGGTGGGTGAATGCGGAAAGTTTACTGTGGAACGAAGCCTCATCCATGAAAATCGTGATAGCGGAATTTCGGCTTTGGGGGTGGAAACAAACGTGATCTCTTCTGTTGTCAGAGATACCCTGCCGCGGGAAAGCGATGGAAAAAGCGGCAGGGGAATAAACGTCCAGTGCGATGATGAAATGAATGAATGCGGTAGCCTGATAGTGGAAGGAAGTCTCATTTCTAGAAATCGTGATCTCGGAGTTTTTATCGGAGCTGTGGATGCAAAGGTGATCTATTCGGTTGTCCGGGATACACTGCCACAGGAAAGCGATGGAGAATTCGGCAGGGGAATAAACGTCCAATGCAATAACGAGACAGGCCAATGCGGAAACCTTTTAGCGGTCGATGCTTTGGTGGCCTCCAATGAAACCGCGGGTATAGTCATCGATGGAACGCCGGCGGATCTGCAAGGGATCGCAGTAATCGATACTGCAACCAATGAAGCCGGCTCGCGGCAAGGTGAATTCGGTCAGGGGATACTCGCTTTTTGCAATGAGTATCTGAATTCCTGTGGATCCTTATCGATTGATTCCAGCATGGTAGTTTCAAGTCACTCTGGAGGAGTGGCGGTGCAAGGGGTATCGGGGATAATGACAGGCAGCATGGTGGACAAGGTTTTTGCGCAGCCGAAAGATGGAAAGTACGGCTACGGTGTACAGATCACGGGACGGGAAGGCTCTAATATCGGCGGTTTTCCATCTTTTCACGTTCGTAGAAGCTTGATCAGAAATGCAAGACTTGCGGGGGTATTTTACCGCTCATCCGAGGGTGTGCTTTCAGGCACAATGGTAAGCGGTGGAGAATACAGTGTCGCAATCAATATAGGCGCTTCCCCTTCAATAGCCGAAAACAATGTGCTTTCGGGAACGGTCGAAGACGAACCTCAATGGGTGAATCTGGAACCCTCCCCGTTGCCGATGCCGGCCGAACCTGTTGAATAGATAAAACCGAGCCTTCAAAACATTTGTCCTGTGATTTTCGTGTTTTTTCTTTTTTTGAGGTGATAATTTTTAGTGTCAAAGTGTTTTACGCCGACGAAGTTCGGGATTGTTTTTCTTTTAAGGAAATTTATAAAGAGAAACTCAATGTCAAAAACAACAGCGCTCACAGGACCAACATTGGGAATACACCATGGAAACCGCTTAAACAAGTTGAGAGCTTTGTTCGCGCTGATCACTTTGATCGCATTGAGTGCAGCCGGGTGCAAGAGGGAGAAGCAGAATGGCGACGACTTGTGTCCTGAAGGTTACCGAGCCGAAGGGCCGGCGTGTGTGCCGATATTCGACGACCCCGAAGATTGCCCCGGCCCGAACGAAATGCCCGCGCTCGGCGGAGGTTGCCGCCCTGTCGGGGTACTCGAATGCGCGGACGGATTTGTAAAAGATTCGGACGGCGGGTGTGAGCCAATCCTTCCGGACCACGAATGTCCGCCCGGCACGATGGAAGTCATCGGAGAAACCGAGTGTTGCCCGGTGGGAGTGATAGAATGCGGGGAAGGGTTTGTATCAGACGGCCAAGGAGGGTGCGACGCAATCCTCCCGCCAGGCCCTGACCCTTGCCCGCCGGGAACAATCGAACAAATCGGTCATGATACTTGTCAACCTCTTGGCGATTGCGGCCCGGACCCTTCGGAGGGGGGAAGTCCCTGGGGAAACATCCAGATCGACGGCACAACGGTTTTTGTAGACGGAGCGAGCGACGCGGATGAACCCGACGGAACCCAAAGCGCTCCGTACCCAACCGTAGCAGCGGCCTTGCAAGCGGTAGAACCTGGAGGCCAGGTTGCGATAGCCGCAGGGGAATATGAAGAGCGGCTGATATTGAGCAAGCCCGTGCGTTTGACGGGCCGTTGTTCCGAGAAAGTGACCTTGCGCGGAGTGGTACGGTTCGGCAACCCGGAACCGGCACTGAGGATAGGTTCAGGCGGTTCGGGTTCCGAGGTGAGAGGGGTGACTTTGACCGGTCCGGGAATTGGATTGAACGTAGACGGAGCGGAGCAGGTGCTGGTGGAAGACATGGAGGTTCGGGACGCTGAATATGTGGGAATCGCTGTTTTGGACGAAAGCGAGTTGATGTTGCGGAGAGTCAAGGTTATTAATTGCAGCACAATTGGGATTTATTCTCAAAACAGCATTGTGAGCCTGGAACATGGAGTTGTTCAGGGGACTCTGCCGGAAACAGGAACCGACTGGTTCGGTCGCGGAATCGATGTGACCTGTTCCAATGCCTCCAGTTGCGGCGAATTCAATATTGAAAGTAGCCTTATAACAAACAACCGGGAGGCTGGGATTGTAGCCGAAGGCGTGGATTTGACGGTTCGATCAACAGTAGTTCGGGACAACCTGCCAACCATGTGGAACGATTATCTAGGTGTCGGAATACTTGCCCAGTGTAACGAGAATGAAATCTGTGGAACAGTGACGGTTGAAAAAAGTCTTTTTTCCGGAAACCATGAGGCTGGGATTTTGGTCGGAAGCGTGGACCTGAAAATTCTTTCATCGGTTGTTCGATCCACGCTGCCGAGAAAAATAGATTTACTGAGCGGCGCGGGAATCGTATCCACGTGCGATGTCGAAATGGGAAAATGCGGAATTCTGGAAGTAGAGGGAAGTTTTATAAGCAGCAATCGCACCGCAGGCATCCTGGCCGGCGGAGTAGACACTAAGATCACGGCTTCTGTTGTTATGGATACGCTGCCACAAGAGTCTGATCAGATTTTAGGAGTGGGGATAATTTCCCAGTGTCTCAGAGAATTGAACATTTGCGGTTTTTTGGAAGTAGAGAGGAGTCTCGTTAAACGAAATCATTTGGCCGGAATTGCATTCCGCGGATCTAATGGAGCGATATCATTTTCGGTCGTGCGTGATACGCTGCCCGGAGCAAAATATCTGATGGGAGG
>SLPX01000117.1 GCA_007131745.1 Myxococcales bacterium | reverse complement strand
GAGCTTTTATGACGGGCGGGTCAAAGAATCATTTCGAGCTGATTGAAGAGATTAATCTTTTGAAGGCAAGAGTCAGGGAGTTGGAAGCGGCCCGAGTGGAGAGCAAACGGGTCGAAGGAGAGCATATTAAGGAAGCTTCGTTTTTGACTGCTGTGTTGGATAATATCGAAGAGGCCATCATCATATGCGACAAAAAAGGGAGAATAATCAGGCTCAATGAGGCAGCGCGGCGGTTGCATGGTCTCTCGGAGAAGCCTATTTCACTCGAACAATGGTCTGCACACTATGATTTGTTCAAGATGGATGGGATAACGCCTCTGCCCAAGGAGGATATTCCTCTGTTTCGTGCACTGAAGGGGGAAAATGTAAAAAATGCGGAGATCGTTGTGGCGCCCAAGCGCAAAGACGCTTTTGTTTTGGTTTGTAACGGGCAGGCGCTCATCGACGAAGAGGGCGGGATCATGGGTGCCCTCGTGGTCATGCGTGATATCACCGAACGGAAACGGACTTTGGAAAAATTGGGTGAGGAGAGGACACTGCTTCAAAACATCGCGGACAGCATATTCGACCTTGTCGCATTGACCGACCTGGAAGGGAACATAAAATTTATGGGCGCTTCCCACAGCATTTTGCAATATGACCTCGAATTCTTAATCGGGAGAAATGTTTTGGAGTTCGTGCATCCTGATGACTTGCCCAGAATAGAATCCGTTTTTCGGAATACTTTGGCCGGAATACCGAAAAAGGATGAGCAGGCTGTATCGGATTACCGATATCGTCGTGCCGACGGAGTCTATATCTGGCTGGAGACGGTCGGGAAAATCATTCGAGGAAACAACGGCGAGCCGAAAGAATTATTGTTTTGTACAAGGGATGTAACGGATCGCAAGCGCGCTGAGGAAGCGTTGAGGAATAGCGAGGAAAAACATCGTCGTCTTTTTGAAACTATGACTCAGGGAGTCATTTACCAGTCACCCGACGGTTCAATTATTTCCGCCAACCCTGCAGCCGAGGATATTTTGGGTTTGTCTTTTGAGCAGATGAAGGGAAAGACATCGCATGATCCTCGATGGGCGATGATTCTTGAGGATGGTTCGCCTGTTTCGGGCGATCAACATCCGTCAATGACAGCGCTGAAAACCGGCAAGAAGAAAGGCCCTGTTACACGGGGCGTGTTGAATTGCGCAAAAAACGATTATGTTTGGCTGAGCATAACAGCGATACCTCTTTTTGAAGAGGGCGGCTCGGTTCCTTTTCAAGTGTACGCCACGTTTTCCGATATTACGGACCAGAAGATAGCGGAAGATGAAAAGAAAAAACTGCAAGCGCAGCTCACACAGGCTCAAAAATTGGAATCCGTGGGGCGGTTGGCCGGAGGTGTAGCGCATGACTTCAATAACATGTTGGGAATAATTCTCGGTCACGCTGAGCTGGCCTTGAAAGTCACTGACCCTTCCAGCTCCATGCACATGGATCTTATGGAAATAGTAACAGCAGTTCATAGGTCAGCGGCCTTGGTGAAGCAACTTCTGGCTTTTGCCCGCCGACAAACCATTGATCCCAAGATTCTGGATCTTAACGAAAGTATAGAAAAAATTCTCAAGATGCTGCGCCGATTGATCGGAGAAAACATAGATTTGTCATGGACGACGTGCAAGGAGCTTTGGCCGGTTAAACTGGATCCATCTCAGCTTGACCAAATACTCGCCAATCTTTCCGTGAACGCGCGTGACGCCATATCAGGTGTCGGAAAAGTCACGATTAAGACAGCCAACATTTCTTTGGACGATAGCTACACTGCGGACCGCCCCGGTTTTGAGCCGGGTGACTACGTGATGCTCTCGGTGAGTGATAATGGTTCGGGAATCCACAAAGACATAATTGGTGAAATTTTCGATCCTTTCTTTACAACTAAGGATGTGGGGGAGGGAACCGGATTGGGCTTGGCAACGGTTTACGGCATTGTAAAGCAAAACAATGGTTACATAAACGTCCATAGTGAGAAAGGGAAAGGCTCGACTTTTGAGGTATATCTCCCGAGATATACCGGAAAAGGTGTAATTGATTCCCTCCAGGACGTTAAAAAGCCTGTTTCAGTTGGAGTTGAAACCGTACTCGTGGTGGAAGACGAACCGACGTTGTTGCCGGTCGTCAAGACTATGCTCGAGAAATCCGGTTATAAAGTGATTTCCGCGGGTTCACCCGCCGAGGCGATGGAGATACCAGGAGACCACGGAAAAAAAATAGATCTCCTCCTGACCGACGTTGTGATGCCGGGGATGAACGGCCGGGAATTTGCAGACCATCTCAAGTCGACATGGCCGGATCTGAAGGTCTTGTTTATGTCGGGCTACACCGAGGATATTATCGCTCCCCAAAGGATTCAGGAACAGGGAGTCTGTTTTTTACAGAAACCTTTTTCCATGCAGGAGCTGGCATTGAAAGTCAGAGAGGTGCTTGATGATGGTGGTGACTAGGGCGTCTGCCTGTTGGCTGCTACCAGAGTGTGCGCGGGCGGTGATATGTTTCGTCCCGGTTTCCCCAAGAGGAATCTTTTAGACTCTCTTTGTTCGAGGTGTTTCGCGATTTCACCAGCGTATCCACCGCTTCTTCGATGCCTTCAATTGTAAGTGGAAACATGGGAAACAGCTGCTTGACAGCGCGCACCGTGACGTGATTCCACAAACGGGGGCTGTCGGGATTCAGCCATACCCGTCGATCGAAGAAACATGCCAGGTCTTTCAGCCAATCCAGCCCCGGACGCAGGTTTCGTTCCCAGTAATGGATGGCGCCGCCGGGCGACATGAGTTCCATGGGGTGCATGCACGCATCTCCCACGACTACGAGCTTGTACGTGGAAGCTGTTGATCGAAGAATATCCGATACGGGAACCGGATCCCTGAAATCAGCCCTTTTGTAGACTTGTTCGTAGACACAATTGTGGAAGTAGTAATAACGGAATTCTCTGAAATGGCTCGATGCGGCAGCCGCGGAGAACAGGCGCGACACCAGCCGGGCATGGGGAGTCATGGAGCCCCCTACATCCATCAATAAAAGCACCCTGACGTTATTACGACGGAGAGGCGCATAGACCATTTCGATTTCGCCCGCGTTTTTGCAGGTGGCATCAATGGTGGCTTCGACGTCCAACTCTTCTTTTGCCCCCTCACGGGTAAGCTCCCGGAGTTTGCGAAGGGCCACCCCTATCCGCCGTACATCCAGCACGATGTCCTTTCTGTAATCCCGAAAGAGTCGTTGTGCTGCAACCTGCACTGCTGAACGGTGCAAACCGCGCCCTCCTACCCGAATTCCGCCCGGGTGGAATCCGCCCCACCCGAAGGGGCTCCGACCTCCCGTGCCCACCCAACGATTTCCCCCGTCGTGTCTTTCCCTTTGTTCCCGCAGGGTGTCTTCAAAAAGCTTTCGAAGTTCGTCCAGGTCCGTTTCCTCGAAAAACTTGCGATCCTCGGGGCTGAGTCGGTCCATGAGTGTCTTGGGGTTTTCGAGCCATTCCAGAAGCTCCGTGGAAAGCTCCATTGATTCTTTTTCAATGCCCTCGAAGAAGAAAGCGAAAGCCTTGTCAAAGGTGTCGAAGTCGGCTTCGCTGACAACAAGCAAACTTTTTGCAATGTTGTAAAAACCCGTGAGGCTGCTCCGGTGCAGCCCGCGTGCAAGTGCCTCCATCAGCGCCAGCCATTGGTTCAAACTCACTTGCAAGCCGCGGTTTCGTAATTCGTATAGAAACTCGACGAGGACAGGGCCTTTCAACGCAATCCTCCCGACAGCAGTTCAAGGTCTTGCTCTTGCTTGATGAGGGTTCCAAGAAACGGGATTTCGCGTTTCAGCTTTTTAAGTGAAACGCCCGATCTTTTGAGCGCTGCGATCCAGTCGATAAGCTCGGATGTTGATGGATGCTTCCTGATCCCGGAGACTTCTCTTAACCGGTAAAAAACATCCAAGCAATTGGCCAGGATTTTTTCTTCGATGTGTGGGTGGTGTACGTTTACGATTTTTCTCATGAGTTCGCGATTCGGAAACTCTATATAGTGGAACACGCAACGTCGCAGGAACGGATTCGGAAGCTCCTTTTCGTTGTTGGATGTAATCACCACAAAGGGGCGGTGTCGCGCACTTATTTCCTCGTCCAACTCCATGATGGTAAACGCCATGTTGTCCAGTTCATTGAGCAGGTCATTGGGAAACTCGATGTCCGCCTTGTCCACCTCGTCGATGAGGAGGACAACCTGCTCATCGGCTGAAAAAGCCTGTCCCAGCGGTCCCAGGCGAATGTAGCTGCGGATGTCGCGCACGTCCCCGTCTCCGAACCTGCTGTCGTGAAGCCTTTGGACGGTGTCGTATATGTAGAGACCATCCGCCGCGGTTGTCGTGGACTTTACATGCCACCGGATCAGCCGCATTCCGAGTGCTTCCGCAACGCTTGTAGCGAGCAGTGTTTTGCCCGTCCCGGGTTCTCCCTTGAGGAGGAGAGGCCGCTCGAGCGCGAGCGCGACATTGACAGCGTCTTCCAGGGCCGCCGAAGTTATGTAGTCCGCGGTTCCGGTGAAACGGATGAAATCATTTCCCATGAACACCTCTTGTCATATCTTGATTCGCGTTTTTATTTACATCGTGAATATTTACGCTTTTGCGCGTCCTCGCGAGATGTATCTTCAAGCACATCCCATTTCTTTACTTGCGGCCCCGGTGTTTTTCAAGTGCTTCTTGCATTTCACCTCCAGGGGATCATTAATCGTTCGGCGATCCATGAAAGCTTGACACTCCTGTTTCCATCAAGCGATGCTGTCATGGATGTTTCTGCGCCGGGTGGATGAACTTGTTTTTGTTTGCGCTGGAGGATGCATGAACAAATGGGACGCGAAGGGTGCTTTTGCACGGACGTTTCGTCAACGTTACGGCCCCTGGGCTTTAGTGGCCGGAGGTTCGGAAGGCATCGGAGAGGCGTTTGCAGCGATCCTGGCGGAAATGGGAATGAACCTGGTCCTGGTTTCCCACGAAACCCAACCTCTCCGCGATGTTTGCGAATCCTTGGAACTCAGGTTTTCCGTGCAGGTAAAACCCGTGGTATTGGATTTGGCGGCCGAAAAAGCGATGGATGAGCTTGCGGCTGCGGTTCAAGATATGGACGTAGGACTCGTCATCTACAACGCTGCCTTGTCTCTCATAGGGCGTTTTCTTGATATTCCCCTGGAAAAGCATCTAAAAGCCCTTGCGTTGAACTGTCGAGGTCCCATGTCGGTGACCCATCATTTTGCGGGGAAGTTGAAAGGACGAGGGGGAGGGGGGCTGGTGCTCAT
>SLPX01000341.1 GCA_007131745.1 Myxococcales bacterium | reverse complement strand
TGCAGATATTTCCAAGGTAGTGGTGAGGTTGGGGAGGGGGGAGAGAAGTTCGTTGTTGTGAGCGGAAAGAGGGATGGAGAGAGGAAAACTCGGCGCAAGCACGCGTTCAACCCCAAGGGAGCGCCGACCTGGATTGGAACCGGCTCGGATATCCCTCCCGCTGCCAGGGGGCTTTGGTACCTGAACGATCAGACTTTTGGTGTTGAATTCGAACTGACTACTGATGGGTTTTCGGAAGACATTGAATTGTCGGAGTGGAAGAGGATGGCCGAATCCATCCGAAAAGGACTTGTGAAGTCGTTGTCTCCCCATGTTGTCGCGCCGCGGGTGGACCATCCGGAATTTACGGAAGAGAAAAGGAGCGACGTATGGTGTGTAGGCTGGGATGCCGGTTGCGGTTGGGAGGTTAGGAGCCGGGTGTTGGCAAACTACGATGGGTTTGTTGAGATCATCAGAGCTTGTGAAGCGCTGGAAGAAGCAATGGACGAACTCAACCTCAAGGTGAATTATCGAACCGGAACTCACGTTCATTTCGGATGGCTGGGCAAGACACCTGGAGAGGTGAAGAGGGCGATAAGTCTTGCTCGTCTCTTCGAGCCTGCTCTGGCCACGCTTGTTTCGCCTTCTCGAATTGCGGGGTTTGAAACGGGGAGGTGCGACACGACTGCGCCGAACGAGTACTGCCGACCGGTATCAACGGTTTTCGACCGGGCGGCGTTGGCTTCGGCGAGCACATACGACGACATCTGGGAAAGATGCTGCGGCCGGGATGATCGCTATGTGAGCTTCAACGTCAGACCACTTGATGAGATCCACACGGTAGAGGTTCGATTGCACAACGGAACGGTCGACCCGCACAAGTTGTTGCTCTGGCTGAGCCTGTGGAAACAAATCCTCTGGGCCGCAAGAACAAACAAGCCCATCGATGAAGTGAGTGATTACGATGTTATAACACCCCACGGCGACATTATGGTGTTGGCAAAGAGGTATCTTCCGGAAGTTCAGCAGCCTAGTTTCTTAGAGCGTCTCATCGATCGTAGAAGGCAGATCCGGGAAGTCTGGCGGTCACACGCCGAGTTGTCATGTTGGCTTGACTACTCGAACGGCTGGGACAATGTGATTCCGGTGATTGATTCGGAAGGGAGAGGAGTTGGCGGACCGGAATCCAGCTGCGGTGTAAGTTGCGGATCCTGTGGATCGCCGGCCCCACTGCCGGAACAGAAATTCTGTGCAATGTGTGGAACACGGCTGGAGAAATTCGAACCTCATCGTTGTTAATCGTATTCTGCCTCTGTGGTTTATCGATTTCGTTATGGACAAACGGGTAAATGGATAATGGATTGATGCGGATGGTCACCTCTCTGAAGGTCTGGAAGACCGCAGGAAGGCGACCTCGTGGGAGGGCGGGAGTGTAGTCTCTCAGCGAAGTGCATTTCGTTCTGAGACGGAGCAGATGCGGGAGTGTGGGGGTGGTTCGTACAGTCGCCTGACCAATAAACTACAAGAAGTCGGCTACGAGAAGTGTGGAATTAGACATTTTAAGAAGTTATCTTTCTTTTTTAGAGTGAATCAGACATATTCTTACCAGTTGCCGAGATGTGTATATGTTTTGTCTGGAGGTGCAAATGAAAACGGATCCGGTCACAGTTTTTCGGAAATGCGGCGGTCAGCTTCGCATGAGCGAGGCCATTGAGCACGGCATTACCCGCTACATGCTCTATTCGCTTCGAGACAAAGGAATAATCGAGCAAATCAGCAGAGGTGTATATCGCCTGGTTGAGCTGCCTCCTGTCAGCAATCCAGATCTGATTACTGTTGCTCTACGATATCCCAACGCAGTCGTTTGCCTAATCTCTGCACTCTCATTTCATGAAATTACCACTCAAATACCACATGAAGTGTCCGTGGCTGTTCCTCGGAATTCCCATCAGCCATCACTTGAATATCCACCACTGCTTGTTCATCGGTTTTCAAATCAGGCTTATCGAGCCGGAATTGGGGAACATCAAATTGATGGAGTCACCGTCAAAGTGTATTGCCCGGAAAAAACACTGGCAGACTGTTTTAAGTTCCGGAATAAAATTGGAATGGATGTCGTGCTTGAGGCACTGAAACTTTACAAGAGCAGGATGAAAATTGACCATAAAAAGATACTGGAATACGCGAAA
Organism: Myxococcales bacterium; assembly: GCA_007131745.1. The sequence goes on along the minus strand of SLPX01000341.1, from coordinate 3,159 downwards.
ATTTGTAGGGTCGATAATATAACGCGTCCTTATCTGGAGGCAACGTTATGAAATCGCCCCAAAGCATTTCTTCCTCAGTAAGACAACGGCTCCTTGATCGGTCGAAAGCCGACAACCGGCCATTCAATGAACTGCTTCAATATTATGCAATGGAGCGGTTCTTGTACCGCCTATCTCTATCAGCTCACGCACAGCATTACATTCTGAAAGGCGCTCTCATGCTACGGGCTTGGAATTTACCAGAGTTCAGGCCGACTATGGATATCGATATGCTCGGAAAGACTGAGAACGAAGAGGAAAATATCACTTCCCAGATTCGGGATATTCTTGCCGTGGAGATTAAACCTGATGGATTGACCTTTGAACCCGAATCCATTCAAACAACGAGGGACGGAATTAAACCAGCCTATTGACGCTTTTTCCGCTGATTTCATATCGTCACGGCAGGCGATGTGGACAGCCTTCCGAAAACGATTAAAGCAGGATCATGTCCCTGCATCCTTCCAAGAAATCGCGACTGAGGTCGAGTCGTTTCTGGCACCCATCATCAAAGGTGTGTCTGAAGACATCGACTGGAAACCGGCAGGCCCTTGGTCATGATCAATCTCGCATAACTTCTTTATGCCCGCCGCGTTGAGTGCGATCATCGCAACTACAATGTTGTGAAGCCCAATTGAAGCTGTCGTTGCGCACAATGCAAATATTCCCTTGCTTTTGGATACTGGGAACATCAGCAACAGCAATAAATCCATAGGAATGGCATTATTACTGAACAGCTGTTATGAAACACATGGAAGTCTAACAAAGTGTTTCAGGGATTAATGGCGGGGGTGGAGATTGTCACCATGTCTTGTTCCAAAATATCGTTGCAACCCTTTGTCAGCTCCAGGTAATAGCTTCGGCACAAAGAGAAGTCCTGTAAAACTCCATTTGTATCTGTTTGGACCGTGTCTCCCACGGAGATTATTTGGCCGTCGGGAAGCTTGAGTTGCGGGGTGCTGACCAATCCGCAAAAATCTTTGAAAGGCTTGCAGTCCCGGATTTCGGGATTGAAAATATGGGGTTGGTTTCTTGTAAATAATGGGGTTCGATTATGAGTGGGGGGTTAGGGGAGGTCGGGGAGTTCGGGGAGGTAGGGTAAGGTTGGGTTTTAGTCGGCCGGTTCTTTGAAAGTGATGAGGCTTATAGCGAGGGTGGCCACAAAAGAAGCTGCAAAACCGGGAACGAGTTCGAGTACGATTTGATTGCAAGCGGGGATGAGTTTCCATGCGACGGTGACGACCGTGCCGGTGATCATGCCGGCGAGCATTCCAGCGGCGGTGGTGCGGCGGAAGTAGAGGGTCAAGAGAATGGGAGGGCCGAGTCCTGCGCCGAGACCGCCCCATGCAAAAAGTACGAGGCTGAAGATGAGTTCATGCACGAGGACTCCGAGAAGGGTGGCGGAAATGAGCAATACGAGAACAGTCCAGCGGCTGAATTTCACCAAGCGGGCGTTGTCGATTTTTTTGTCTTTGCCCAGAAGGCGTTGCCAAAGATCCCTGACCACGGCGGAGGCGCCGACGAGGAGTTGTGAATCCGCGGTGGAAAGTATGGCCGCGAATATGGAAGCAATCACCAGGCCGAAAAAGACTGAGGGAAGGCGGCTTCGGGCGAGAGCGGGGTAGACGGCTTCGACGCTTCCGCCGGGAAGCTCGGCTATCGTGCTGAACCAGGCGCGTCCGGCCAGCCCTATCCAGATGGCGCCCCAGGCCATGACTACGTTCCAGAAAGTCCCCCAGAATGCGGCCTTGGCTAAGCGACGCTCGTCTCTGGCGCACATGTAGCGCACAAGAATGTGAGGGTTTCCGGGCGAACCGAGGCCGATTCCCAAGAAACCGATCGCGGCTCCGGCCGAAAGGGCGAATGGATCCAGCATGTCGGGATTCAACGCGTTGAGGGTTTCCATGACGCTTCCGGGATACTGAATCACCGCGATAACCGGTAAGACCACAAGGGAGCATAGAATCACAACTGCCTGGATAGCGTCGTTTATCGCGACCGCGGTGTATCCGCCGGTTACGGTGTAGACCAGTATGATGGCCGCGGTGATTAGAGCGCCGAGGCTTATGGCGTCCAGGTGAACGGCGAACGAGCCGAGGCTTAGGGAGGCGCCGGTTTCAGGGAGAAAACTTCCGGCCAAAGCTTCACCCCCGGCTCTGACCTGAGCGGCCACATAGACGATCATGAAAAACAGGATGACCAAGGCTGCTACGGACCTGACAGCTCCACTTCCTCCGCTGCGGGAGGCAAGAAAATCCGGGATGGTCAAGTCTCCCTGCTCCCCCGTGAGCCGGCGCAACCGGCATCCCGCAGTGGCGAAGAGACATAATTCGACCAGGATGTAGCCCACAACCGCCCATACAGCAGAAGCTCCGATCCGATAGGCCAAGCCGGTAAGCCCCAGCAGAAGCCACGCGCTTCGTCCTGAAACAACTGCGCTCGTAGCTACGACAAAGGTCCCGAACCTCTTGCCGCCAAGGAAAAACTCGTTGATACCTTTGGATGCAAAGCGCCTGACGGCCAGGCCGACGCCCATGATGACCATGATATAGAGGGCGAAAGTCACCGCGGCCGCTAAGTTGATTCCTTCAAAACGGGCTGTGCCCGCCGCGGCGAGAGAAAAAGTGGATGCAAACCGGGTTGCGCCGATCACTTGGGTCTCCTGCAACGCATTCCATGGTACGCGGTCAGACCGGCCGCCAGGATGATGGCTATCGGCAAAACCCACATTATGATTGCAAAACTTGTCATTGCATCACCCGATGTCGCTATATGACAGGCGTTTTATTGTAACAACCGAATCTCTTTCCGGGACCTATAACATTTTGGCGTCCCGGTCCAAAACTTTCAGAACCGGTCGATGTTACAGATGTTAACAATTGATTGAAAGAGCATCGGGAGGAGTTATGAGGGAGTATAGGCCGGCCCGAAGATGTTTTTATCGCCGAACCTGCTTAAAATAGTGGAGCTGAGGGGGATCGAACCCCTGACCTCATGACTGCCAGTCATGCGCTCTCCCAGCTGAGCTACAGCCCCGATAGGGAGTGTGTTCCATCCGAACACAGGTCCACATTTATAGCGCCGGTTTTGAAGAATGAAACCCTTTTTTGCAGATTTTTC
>SLPX01000422.1 GCA_007131745.1 Myxococcales bacterium | reverse complement strand
CAAACGCGGATTCTTGAAGAGGGTGAGGATATATCAACATCAGCCGAAACAGGAGTTTCGGCCGGAGGATTGGCCGAGGCCCAAACGCGGATTCTTGAAGAAGGTGAGGATATATCAACATCAGCCGAAACAGGAGTTTCGGTTGGAGGATTGGCCGAGGCTCAAACGCGGATTCTTGAAGAGGGTGAGGATATATCAACATCAGCCGAAACAGGAGTTTCGGTTGGAGGATTGGCCGAGGCCCAAACGCGGATTCTTGAGGAGGGTGAGGATGCAGCCGCGATCGTGAAGCGGGCCGATGACAACCAGGTGAAATTGAAGCACCTGGAAGAAACATCAAAGATGGCTGCTGCACAAGAGAACGGAAGAGGGGGAAAACAGAATGATTTAAGGCTGGTAACTGCAGTGATAATTGGTGCGGGATTGCTTGTAATCGTAATCTTGTACCTGCTTGGTGTGATTTGATCCGGCGATCTGGTGGAATGCCATCGGTAAGCCTTAACATGAAGCTGTAGAATTAAGTTGCCGGTTTGTGCAGATTGTTTTTTTGCCTATCGGATGTTTCCTGGACTAAATTAGGATATTGATGAAATATAGTGGGTGGTGAGTTGTTGAAATGTTGCTAAGGGTGCAAAGCAGAACCCGGTGGATGGTGTTTTTTTGAAATGATGACAAGAACTCAGAAAATTCGACTGGGCATATTCTTGCTGGCCGGAACGGCGCTGGTAGGGGGTGGAATAGCTTTGCTTGCCGGGATGAGCATTCTTAGGAGATATGACTACTATACTATCAATTTTCGTGAAACCGTATCCGGCCTTAACCCCGGGTCTCCTGTAAAAGTCAGGGGAGTTGATGTGGGGCGGGTCGAAAACATTACGATAGACCCGAAAGACGTAGAGGTGGTGAATGTAAGGATTCGCGTCAGGCAGGGTTTGCCCATATTGAGAGGTGCGTTGGCGAGGCTTGTCACGGGGGGGATCACGGGCTTGAAGCACGTCGAAATAACCGGCGGAGATAAGGAATCCGGGAGGATCAAGCCGGGTTCGGAGATTCAATCCGCGCCGTCTCAACTTACGATGATAACGGGCAAGGCCGAAGACATCGCGATAAAGGCGGAGCAACTTCTCAACAATGCACTTGATATGACGACCCCGGAAAACAGGGACACCATGCTTGCCCTGGTAAACGACACCCGAACCATGATGCAGGAAGTCGGAAAGAGCGCTGCCGGCATAAGAGAATTGGCTGAAGCTCTCCAGCCCCAACTTGTAGGCTCACTGAACGAATTGCGGCTGGCCGCAAGGGAAATGCGAGGTGTTGCTGCAAGCCTTCAGGATTTTGTGGGCGCCACCCAGGGGCAAATGCAGGCTACACTGACCGAAACCCGAGGTGCGATTCGAAACATCGGCGAAATAACAGGAAAAAGGGGGCAGCTTGAAAGGACCTTGAGTAGTGTGCGCAGAACAGCACGTTCAGCGGGCAAGAGGATCGATGGACCTGACGTGGAAAAAAGTCTTGCCTCGCTGCAAAATTCCATGAAAGCGATGCAACTGTTGATGATCGATGTCCGCGCTCTTGTGAACAAGGCGTCGGTGGATATCCGGCCGGTGTTGAGATCTGCCAGAAACGCGGCGGAACACATAGAGGAATTTGCGCGGACCGCTAGGGAAAATCCCGGAGTCTTTTTGCGCCCGGCGTCCGGCAGAGAGAGAAAGCTTCCCAGGAGGGAATAGGGGATTAGGTGACAGGGGATCGTTAAATAGGATGGTCATAAATGTTCGGCGAATCGAAAATGTTCTGTAAAGATAAATATTGTCCGCAAGGTAACCGCTGCAACTTGAATGAACTTGGTTTTTTCGGAGTCTCGGCTTTGCATGCTGTGTTTTTTTCGATTGCAATGTTAACTTCATTGGTTGCAGGGTGTTTCGGTTCACAGAGGGTGCAGCGGCATCGATATTACGGGCTTCCCATCCATGAAAGGGTGAATGCATCGGAAACCTCATTGCCGGTTTCATTGCGCATAGAGGAATTCGACGTGGCCCCCGCCTACGACCATGTGCGCATCGTTTACCGTGTTTCACCTTATGAGCTGAGACACTACGGCATCAGGCAATGGGTGACAAAACCCGGTCGACTCCTTGCAGATGAACTCAGGTTGTACATGAAAATGTCGCGCAGTTTCGCCACGGTAACCGATGAACCCAGACCCTTGCCTGACTATGTGATCCGGGGAAACGTGGAAGTGTTGGAGGAAATGAACAAGGGAGATAAGTGGTACGCCCGGCTTGTCATGACAATGAACCTGGTTCGCCTTTCCGACGGAAATACGGTCTGGGCGCAGCGTTTCAACAAAATAAAAAGGGTGAAGAAAAGACGTCCCCGATACGTCGTGGCAGGGCTTACGGATCTGTTTGCCGAAGTTGCGGAAGAAGCATTGAAAAGAACGGTGGACGCCTTGGAAAACCGCCATTGACATGAGATGTCCGCCTGAAAAAAATGAGCGCGCTTTCTACGGGTCGAGCCACAACGACCACAACGACCACAATGACCACAATGACCACAACATGGAGCAAGCCCACTCAAGACTTTCGGGCAAAAACTTTTCTCCGCGCTTTGTAATGTTTTTCCGAATGGGTTTGCCCGTAGTGCCGGCAGCCTTTCTCTTGCTTTGCATTCTGTTTGCGGCAGCGTCCGGAGAGGCGGTTCGACTGGATCCCGGCACGCGCCATCTTGTAGCGCCGGTGGAAAGCTCAATGGTGCGGATCCCCGCTGGTTGGTTTTACATGGGATCCGACGAGAAAGAACTGAAAACGGCCGTGGCTCTTTGCCTTGAGGAGCTGAAACCTGTTCGCCCAGATCACGCCCGGGTCTGCGACCCGCTGCTGTTCATGGATGAAACCCCGCGCAGGAGGATTTACGTATCCACGTTTCATATCGACCGGCACGAGGTGACTCGCGGCCGGTACATGGAATGCGTTGCATCCAAAGCATGTCCGATGCTGCCTGCCATACCGGAAACCGAAGCATTCATGGACGATGACAGCCCGGTTGTCGGAGTGACCTGGCATGATGCCGATCGCTACTGCCGTTGGAGAAAGAAACGACTTCCCACCGAGGCGGAATGGGAGAAGGCAGCGCGTGGACCTTTCGGCCGCATCTGGCCGTGGGGAAACAAGTGGGCCCCCAGGCGATGCAATCACGGAGGTTTGAACCCTGTCACGACCGCGTTCGAAGGCGATGTTTCCGACGGTTTTTACTGGGTCGCGGCGGTAGGCAGTTTCCTGGGAGGCCGGAGTTTCTACGGAGTCGATGACATGGCCGGGAATGTCGCGGAATGGGTGGCGGATCGCTACTCGACGCGCCATCCCGAATCAAGAGCCGCCCGGATAAACCCCAAGGGGCCGAGTACAGGAAGCTACCGCGTGGTAAAGGGAGGAAGCTGGTTCGGCCCAAAGTTTCTCACCCGATCTGCATCCCGCCTGGCATACCCTCCCGGCAGGATGGAATCTTTCTTAGGTTTCAGGTGCGCCCGCTGAGAAGGGGTGCAGATCTTTCTTTACCATTCTGCCAAAACCGGCTGTACGCTGCAATTTCCAAGTTTCGGCCGTGGACCGTTGCTGACCAGTGGAAAGGTTGCGGCATTGACCGGCGCGTGTTCATGAACCGGTCGATGGATTCGAGGAGCTTGGGAGGGTGGGTGTTTTTAGTAAACGCCCTTCGCTCTCAGGGTTCGATGACGCACAACAAAGAACCTCCAAAAGCGCCTCTACCACGGCAATAGGCATACAGAGATCCGTCGGCTCCGATGGCCACAGCCGATGCTACAACTTCATCAGTTTGCCATTTGAGTTTTCCATCCCTTTGTATAGCGAAGATGCCTCGACCGGCAAGATAGATGGTACCCTCTCCGTCAATGGCCGGACTTCCCGGTAGAGAGCTTAATTGTTCATATGTCCACAGCAGATGGCCTTCCGGAGAAAAAGCCACAACTCCGTCTTCTGTAACTAAGACAACCATTCCTCCAGGCCCTACCGCAACAGAAGGCCCGGGAGATGTGACGGGCTGGGACCAAAGAAGCGAGCCGTCTTTCTTAGAAACTGCATACAGGAAACGCTGAGGTTCTTCTTCCTCGGACTTTCTGCCGGTGAAGTAGATTTCACCATTGTCCCCGAGGCTAAGCGATATGCTATTAGAATCAGCGACTTTTTCAGTCCACAAGAGGTTCCCGTCCTGGTCAATAGAGTACAAAACACCATCGGCCCCAAAGTAGATTCGTCCCTCAGCGTCCATGGTAAGCAAGGATGTTCGTAGAGAACCCGGATAGAAAGACCATCGTTCCACGCCGTCCGGATCCAGCGATATGATACGGTTATTTCCCAGAGTGTTTTCGGAAAAATAGAGGTTTCCGTCCGGACCTACAATCAAATCTCGTGTCTCTCGATAATCCTGAGATGTCCAGTTCTGCCTCCCTTCATGATCGAATGAAAAGAGTTCACGAAGAGAAAACTTGCTACATTCTCTTGTCAAGAAGTAGTACACGCTGTCCCCGGCGAGTGTAGGCACGCCGATTGGGGGAGCATTGCTTAAGTCTGTGATTTTTACATCGCACAGTTGCGTTTCAAAACGCCAAAGCTCAGTGCCTTCGGAGTCGAAAGCTTGAAAAAGTTGGCTCCAGAATTCATAAATGTCGTATTCGTTCATTAGATACATGAGGTGTGACCCGATGTATGCGGTTCCGTCTGCATCTACCACAGGTCCAATATTCAGACCGTCAATATGCACTCCATGGGTTTCGGTTTCCCACCATGTCTCTCCCAGGGAGCGAATGTTATCCGGTGAGGCCGGCCCGATAGCTTTGCTGCGACCTCTTCGTTCCGGGCATCCCATGTACATGGGCCAGCCATCCGCCATCCAATCCGATTCCCCGCAAGCCATGGGCGGCGCTGCATCAAATATAGCTCCGTCACTAGGGATCTCCGAGTCGGGCCTTATCTCAGCGTCAACCGTAATCTCCGCGTCCACTCTGTCCAACCCTGGCCGGGAACCGCAGGCCGGGAAAACTGCAAAGAACACTACTATTGCTGATCCTAAATAGGTTGGTTTTCTTTTGTTCATGCTTGTCAAAATAACACCTCGTGAGAATCGGCATCCTACTTTCCAACATATTATCTTTTCCAGCCCGCGAAAACCACGTCACTGACAATAAACGGGTCGCAATTTCCTTCGTCGCTTGTTACCTCGAAGATGACGGTGACATCCTCCTCGCCGTCGAAATCCATGGCATCCACAACTTCGGTGTTGAACAGGCGCTACCGTGCAGTAAGCTATGAACAAAACTACTGCAGGGAGGGCAATGAGGGCCGGCCACT
>SLPX01000376.1 GCA_007131745.1 Myxococcales bacterium | reverse complement strand
GACTGAACACCTCCCGCCTTCCGTCCTTCTTTACGACCATGGGCATCTGTTCGTCCACCCTCTCGTATGTCGTAAAACGCCTCCCGCACGACAAGCATTCCCTGCGACGCCGTATAGCCCTGGAGTTGAGACTCAGCCTCGAATCCACAACTTTGTTTTGAAGATCCTGACAAGAGGGGCACTTCATGGCTGCAATTTCTCGTGCTCGCCTCTTTCTATCATCGAGATGAGTTCCAATCGCTCAGCATGCCGCCCTCCCTGAAACTTCTCCCGCAAAAACGTAAACAGGATCATCTTGGCGAGTTCCATGCCCAGCACCCGGTTTCCCATGCATAGCACGTTAGCGTCATTGTGCTTGCGAACCATGCCCGCGCTGTACACGTCCGAGCACACGGCTGCACGAATACCGGGGAACTTGTTTGCGGCCATAGCCATCCCCTGGCCCGTTCCGCAAACCAGAACTCCCAACGCCCCTTCTTCTCCCATCACCTTGAGCGCTACTTCCTTGGCATAAACCGGGTAATCCACCGACCTTATCTCATCCACACCCAGGTCCTCGAATTCCCTGTTTTCCCGACGGAGATACTCGGCCAATTCTTTCTTCAACTCCAGACCCCCGTGATCACAGGCCAAATAGATCTTGCTCATAGCCTACCTCGACAAAAAGTCCGAAAGGAACACCCTCCGCGCCCAAAGCGGCCGGATGCACCTTCCAATTGTTGATAAAGCTCCTCCCCGGGCTTCCGGCTGGAGTTGAGAAAGGAATGCTACTATTCCTCCCCCTCTATTTCGACCACCTTACGTCCCTTGTAAGAACCGCAATAAGGACAAATCCGATGGGTTATCCGCGGCTCGCCGCAATCAGGGCACTCAGACAATTGAACCGCTTCAATCCTGTCGTGATTCGCTCTCCGCTTTCTCCTTCGCATTTTGGACGTTTTTTTCTTCGGAACCGGCATATCCATCCACCCTTTCTTGGATTGTTTTGCCTATTTTTTATCTATTATCTATCTATCTCTATGTCTCTTCTATCTTCTATCTTCTATCTTCTATCTTTTCTCTGCGCCTGCTTGCCAACAATCAACTTTTACCTTTATCGGATCCACTCTTCAAGCAGATTTCCCTCTCAACCCTTTCCATTCAAATCCCGCAACCTTGCCAACTCCGCCTTCCACCCTTCGCTGGGTTCAGCCACGGCGATCCCGCATCCCGGTTGGACGATTCCTTCAAAACTCTCGGGTCGGCAATCAGGTTTGCAAAGAGGAGCTATCGGCACCGCCAGCAGAAACTGCTCCCGGATGTAGGGCTTCAAATCAATCTCATCTCCGATGTAAGTCGCGAAATGCAGATCCTCTTCGGTAAGCTCAAGCTCCTCTTCAACCTCCTCTATGTCGCCGGACCTGTCTTCCTCCAACACAAGCAATAATTCCGTATCCAAATCAATCCTGGCAGGCTCCAGGCAACGGCTGCACATCACGTGAAACCAACCCTTAACCTCACCGCTTACCGTGACCGTCGAACCGGTCACACGAACATCCAAAACCGCCTCTCCATGAGCCGACTCGCCCGGAACACAATCCTCTCCCATCACATCCTCAAACCATCCCGGACCCATATTGTGTTCTCTGTGAAGACCCTTGGGGCCGACCTTTGATATTCTAAACCTCATCTCCACCTCCGCCTCGCTTCACAGCCACGGAAACGACGGATAAACAGACGGAGGTATCTACCAAAGCCATGCGAAATGTCAAGGAGAACGACGATCCGCGCAATGTCCGTCTTTGCCCAACAGCCCCAGTATATTTCCAGAGCATATTTTCTCCAGATCTTCCTGCGAAATCCCCATGCGCAACAGATTCTCGAGCTGACGGCCGGGATCACCGAACGGATAATCGCTTCCAAACAACAACCGTTCCGGTCCGTACCGATCCAGAAAAGTTTGAATCTCAGCCCGTCCTGCAAGTGCCGTATCCGCATAGACCATCTCGTTGTCCCATATCCCTGACCCAAGGAGTCCGCTGAAACCGCCGTTTAACATCCCCAGATGCGGAATGATGACCACCGTGCGGCCGGCCGCCCGCTCTATGAACCAGAAGGTCCGATCAAAAGTTTCTTCAAGAACAACCGGCAACCTGCGCTCGCAAATAGCATCTATCATCTCTCCACACCGAGGATCTTCGTATTGATACGGCGGCTCTCCGGCATGATGATGCCACTTGATCCCAACGAAACCCCGGTCCAGCTCATCCACGAGAAAATCGTTCCACACGAAATAATAAGGATATATCTCTTCGTTTTCTCCGGCAATCTTAAGCAGGTAGTCGTGCGCCCTCTTCCGCGCCGCTCTCCAGGATTCATTGTCATCGAACACAGGACCATAGCGGTCATAAATGTCTTCCACCGGCGGATATAGACACGCACCGGATATCCCTGCCCGTTCCAGCAGCGGCCGGATGTCGGAAAACGGCTGGCTGACGTTTTGAATTCCACAATGAATATGACTATCTATTACATGCATGCAATACCTCTCTCAGTAGAAAACCTCCTTTATACATTGAAGCAAGTTGTCGAACAAATCGTCTCCAAATTGAATGGCCCCAACGTCCGGAGCCGATCCGCTGAAGTAACCTTCCATCATTCCAGGCAGTGCGGAATGATTCACACCATCCACACTCCAGGAATGAGAAAGATCGATCCCCGCGTTCCGAGCGGTGCTGGCATCGGGCAAGGCGAATCCAATTTCATCATAGGGCCAAATCTGCTCACCTCCGGCAAAAACGTTGCTGAGCTCCTCGGGCCATGCGTCGTCTATACTTCCCCCAATCCAGTTGTAATCCATGCGCGCTCTGGGCAGAAGACCATGGTTGAATGATGCCAACCGCTCGCTTGAAAACACGTTATTTACAAACCAGTAATTCTCGGCCCTATAAGGACTATCATCAAAACTACCGCCTCCCCAGGCCCAAGAAATGGCCCGATTGGGATGCGAAATCGTATTGTGATAGAAATAGAGCAACCCGGGAGTGTCCCACGTAAAGAAACCCGAACCGGATTCGCTTCCGTTGTAAAAGACATGCTTGGAATTATAAATGAGGTTTTGGTAGATGTATATCGGACCCTCGGTAAAGCCGTCCTTAACGCGGATTCCGTTCAACGTTTCCGCAACTATGTTATTAAAAACATGAGAATCTTTAAGCGCGCTGGTCACCTCGATACCGGAGTCATGGATATAGAGAATGATGTTGTTGTATACCATGGTGCGTAGGCTTTCATTTTCGTCGGATCCCGGATCACCCAGCCCGAAAGCCTCGAAGGAGCGGTGGATATAGTTGTTATAGAAATGGTTGTCAGAGCCCGCGCGAGACATTCGTATCGTATTGGGGTCCCCGTTTCTTACGCGTGAGCTCCACTTGAAGTCGTTCCACACCTCGCTGTATATATCCGCTCCGATTTCGCCGTTTCCGACTTCAGAATAAACATAATCGAGGGTAATCTCGTTATTCCTTATGTGATTTCCGGCCGAACCATCCACGACCTCAATAATTTGCGTGCCGCTCGTAAGTCTATTGTATTCAAGGATATTGTGGCTACTGTCGAAGAACTCAACTGCACGATAACCGCTCTTTATAGTAAAACCGCGGATTACGAAGTGGTCGGATTCGTAAAGACGGATTCCAGCACGGTTCCACACGCCGCTCTTTGGCGCAAACCTGACATTTTCATCACCAGGGTTTTGCCCATCCCTCAAACGAACGTAAGTTACACCATCGAGATTTCCAAACAGGGCAGGAGATCGATCCCAAAACGGGTCCGATGCCTCAAGGCCCAGCATCTCGGATCGGGCACTGCTGCTCTCCATGGTTGAAACACCTACTTCACGAACATACTTTCCGTTCCAAGTCATGTTTCTTGGTTCCCATCCGATATGAGATGCTTTAAACACCCCAAAACCCACCTCGGTAGCCGGCTGCCAATCCAAAAGCTCATTTCCTCCGTTAATAACTGCCCCCGGTTTCCCCTCGATCACAATAGGATCTTCTGCCGTACCTGCTCTTTCTCTGATAAATATGCGTTCATAGTACACTCCCGGCTCAACAAGAACCTTGTCTCCCGGACCGGCAGAATCAACGGCATGCTGAATAGTAGCGAAGGGTTGCTGCTCAGTGCCCGGATTGTCGTCATTGCCCGAAGTCGACACAAAGAGCGTTTCTCCACTAACCGCAAGTGAAGGAGGAGAAGTCAGGGGAAAGTTACAACCCGACATGTCCACACACTGCCCATCTTCGCACTCAAAGCCTTCGTTGCACCCAGGTTCACAAAGCCTACCGCAAACCGGATCCGGACCGCATTCGCGACCCGTGCAATCCGAAACGCACCCGATCTCAACACACCGTCCGTCCTCGCACTCAAAGCCTTCGTTGCACCCAGGTTCACAAAGCCTACCGCAAACCGGATCCGGACCGCATTCGCGACCCGTGCAATCCGAAACGCACCCAATCTCAACACACCGTCCGTCCTCGCACTCAAAGTCTTCGTTGCACCCAGGTTCACAAGGCTCACCGCAAACCGGATCCAAGCCGCATTCCCGGCCATCGCAATCCGGGACACACGGAACTCCCTTTTCCCCACCCCCACATCCAATGGCAAAGACTGCAAACATGCCGACAACCATGATGCAATACACCTTCAGAAGCGCATCTCTGCATTTTCCTGAACCTTGCTTGTTTTGCACCACCAACGCACTGACAATCGATATTCGGTTGGACCCGCCCCATCGACCAAGCAATGTATTTCGCTGATTCATGACTTTAACTTTCTTTCTTTTAGTGAAGATCAACCCACTATGTTTGAATAGTAAGAACAACAAAGGTTCTTTTCAAGAACGAAAGAATATGAAAATGAAAACGGCTTCCACTGGGTTCTTGATATGGCATTCCGGGAAGATGATGCTCTTTATAGAGCACGAAACACGGCACAAAATTTATCTACTCTTCGCCGTTTCGATTCCAGACGTCAAAAACGGCAAGACAGGAACAACCTTGTCAGACGCCTTGTCTTGTGCCTGCTCGAATGACCAGCGGTTTAAATATTTTTACGGAAACATCCGTGATGTTTCCATTTTCCTTGTATTCAGCTTGGGCTGAAATGTTTCCGCGGGAATCAAGAAAATCAGCTCTGTCATGTTTCCGGTTTCCCTTTCAAACAGCAGCAGAGCTAGCGGACAAAACGGCGGAATTTCCCATTCAATACGTGCCGCCCGGCAACTCCTGTTTTCTCTTCGTTCAGCACTACGAGTTCGGTCTCATTTTCAGACTTGGAGACGAGCGCGAATACGCCACGGGAGTTAACCATGACGTCATGACAATCGCCTATGGGCAGAAGCGTCGCCT
>SLPX01000271.1 GCA_007131745.1 Myxococcales bacterium | reverse complement strand
TATGTAAGCAATGTTGCCCCGGACATCCTTTAGCACCGCTCCTCCTTCGCCGCCGCCTTCCATCCTGCCCGACCCGGGGTGTCTGTATTCCCTGATCACTTCGCCGTCACCAGCGCGGATAAGGCGGAACCTGCCGCCGATACCTGAAAATACCTTGTCGTTCTCTTGGATGTAGCGAAACGGCACGCCGACCGATTTCCACCCGGAGCCGACCCGCATCTTACGCCTCGTAGGAGCGGCTTCTCCCAACGTGATGGAATATTCAACTTTGCCGTCCTTTGCATTCAGCGCCAGGAGAACGTTTTCTCTGCGGTCAGTTTTAGCGGATCCTGTTGTTTCAACGATCAGGATTAACCCTCCCCCCTTACGTTCAAAAGAATCCCTTACAATGTAGCGTCCACCTTCGTGCAGCTTCTTTTTCTTCCATACCTCTTCACCGGTGGACGAGTCCAAGACAAAAACGTGGAAAGCAGTCACCGGGACGATCCAACGATCCAGCGCCCACACCCTGAACAATCGATCCCTCCGGGAACCCACTTTCTTCCGCCACATTTCCATTCCATCCATGGCTTCCAACGAGACAACATCTGCGCCGGCGCGGCACACGAGCCGTTCACCCGAGGATTTACAGCTATCCACCGCGGAAATCGGCTGCATCGGTTTACGCTCGCCCGATTCCTTTTCCACCCGGACCACGAACTGCCTTCCCGCGGTTCCCTCCGAACGGAACAAAACTCCATCACCGATTTCCCAAAAATCCTCTAAAATACCTTTTCCGGCAAGACTCACATCCCATTTAGGATCCAAGGAGGAAAATCTCTCATCCCAAGCTGCCACACGGGTGAAATCACGGGGATTCGGATAGCCAGCGGGTAACAGAAAGCGATCCTCGGTAGACGGCAGCCATAACAACCGGCGACTCAATGTATCGGGATGACTGTACCTCCATACAAGTTTCCCTTCGTGGGGATCCAGCGCCTGTAGCTCACCTCCGTCAGCACGGGTAATCATGACTTTTGAATTGAACGTCTGCAAAATAGTCCGGGGTTCCAAGCCCGAAGCCAGCCCATGGGAACCCGCTCCGAGTTCCTCTTTTGACAAGTCGAGACTGAGCGTTTCTTTTCCGGTTACCGGATCCACGAGGTCGAGCGTCTTTCCGTCCGATATCACCATGCTCGTCCCAAGAGAGGCCACGCCGTGCCGGCTGTGTTTCGTCCAGAGCCTGTCTCCGGTTTCCGCGTCCAGGGCCGTCACCTGTCCCTCGTTTCGCAGGTAGGCCACCACCTTCTTTTCTTCGCTTTCAGAGGTTGCAAACGAAAAACTCCAAGGCGAAATCGTCCTCACGAGCGCAGGAGCCAAGAGAGCCTCTGTTTCCCATATCCCCGTTCCGTCGGTGGTCCGGACTGCCTTCAGTTTTTCGGGTTCTCCTACAAGCTCTTCCCCCGTGGAGCTGACCAGAACAGCAATGTCGCCCAGGCGACAAAGGGGCCACAGCCGCCCTTCCATCGAAACTTTCCACGCGGTTTCGGCCTTCGGCCAAGACCGGCTCTCTTTCTCTTCTTCAGGCGCATCCGGTGTATCGCTGGTCACATCCTTCTTTCTGCAACCACCGCCCGCAGCCATGAAAAAAACAGACACTGTCATCAATAACATCAACAAGAATCTCGAAAACCTCAAAAACACCTCCTTCGAACTGATTCAAACAAATACGCAAACCCCTCGTCAACGAAGGTTTCGAGGCAGATCTTCACCCGACTTTCCACGGTAATCACACTTGAGGGTGCATCCTGCACACTCCTGGACCGGGGGCTGCGGGGTCTCGGAACCCTTGAACTCCTCGACCAACTTCAGGGCCTTATTTACTTGACCCGCCTCCCCTTCCATCACCAGGGTCACAGCGCCTTCAGAACCGCATATCCCGCCCGCTGCAACCAGGGTGGCGGAAACGCCGGCGAGGGTGGAGAGCGCTTCGATCTCAGTAACTATCATGGTATTCATCAAAGGCATCATGCCCACACTCGCGCCAAGGCTTCTGTCCAGCACCCATCTTCCGAGTTGTCGCACGGCGTTGGGAACCGAAGGAATAAGTTTTTCCAATCCGACCGGCGTGATGATCGGCCAACCAGCGGACATAAACGGCCCCAAGAGCCGTCCCACCGTGCCACCGTCGGGCGCGGCCATCAAAACCCCGCAATTTCCATCCGGGTCGATCGCGTTTGCGCCTTTTATTAAAACCTTGGGAGACAAATCCATTTCCAGGGCTTCCTTGGGTTGCAATGTCGAGTTTTTTCCTGAGACCAAAACCAAATTGGGCAGTCTTTGTTCCCGGGGAGTGACGCAAAGAGTGGAGCGCGTGATCATACCGGCCAAAAAACGCGGCGTGTCGTGATTCTGCATCCGGCATCTCGCGGCTATCTCTCCATTTGTCGACCCCGCTCCGATGATCAGCAAGCCACTCTCAAGCGCCTCCTTTACGATATCCAGGCGAATCACCGCCTCTGCAATGAGTTTCTTCGACTCAGGCGGCCTCAGTACGATTAGTGCTTTCATGTTTTCCTCGTATATCTCGTATCTTTCCTCGTTGATTATTTTAAAAACACACCGGGGCCAGAATGCACTTCGCGTGCGTTGCAAGTCAATGGTCGAAGTTTGAAGATCAGTTTATGGAGTAGATTCTCTTGAGGTTCATGCCGCCGGGATAGCCGTAAGAAGTGTCAGCGAACACACCGTAGACCCATATTCCAAAGGGTCCGTCCCCCTCGATGAAGCGGGCGCCGGAAGTGCAGGTTCCATCCACGCCTCCGGTCTGGGCCGAAAGCGTGATCCGGGCGACCTGGAACGGTCCCGAACCTATGGTCTGGAAACGGTGATCGGGTATCGGGTTGAAGCAATCCAGGTATATGCTGTGGGAAGGATCGCTCCTCACAACCACAAGCCAGTTGTACGCGTAAGTCGGGTCGGACAGAAACACGTACCTGTCCAGATACTGGGCCGTGGGCACCGATAAGGTCATCGCTGGATCCCCCCTCAGGTTGCCCGCCGCGCCACATGCCTCCGCGCCTATCATGAATTGAACCACCATGAACGGCTTGTTCGGATCCGTAGATTCCGCCATGAAATCCTGGTAGGACGCCAATTCATAGACCTGGCCCGCGTCAAGGGTCAAAGGCGCGTGCACGGCCGGAGGATCAAATGTAATCGTTGTGTCGTCTTCGGCCGCAACGAACCGCCAGAGCACATACTCGTTGTTTCTTTGGGGGTGCATGGCGGCCGCGTACTTGGTCCCCCAAGTGGAAAGCGGTGTGAGTTGCTGTTCGAGATGGTCACAGTAGCCCATGTTGATGGGAATGTCCGCGCACCTTCCCCCCGCAAACACGGCAACCGGCTTGTCGGACTCTATGTAGCTTCCGCTCAGGTCGTGCCCTGTTGTCTGCGTCTCGATCTGGAGGTTGTCGTACGCGTTCAAAGTGATGTCATATACCGTGCCCGGAGACATTGCGGGGATTCCGCCGCCCGCCCGGGTGTTGGTCGAAGAAATGAAGGTCACCTGGGTGTTGTCCTCAATAGGCACGATGTTAACCGCGGCCGGCAAATCCCAGGATCCCCGAGATGGATTCGTCTGGGGATAACTCACAACGTAATACTCTCTGTCGAGAGCGGGCGTGGGTATCAAGAGAGACGCGTCCGTTGTATGTATGTTTGCGGCCTCGTAGGGGTTTATCTGGTATGCAACCACCGGGAGGTCGGACACGATCTTGACCGCGCCTCGCTGGCCGAGTCCGGTGCCGTGAAACCCCATGTCGCCTGAGACCGCGGATCCGGGGGAACTGCAATTGCCGCTGACCCGAAATACCTCCAACGCTCCAGGTGGAATGGCCCTGGAGGTGCCGTGCCCGGGGAAATTGAGTGGCTGCTCAACACCGCCCGTCCAGCGTAAGATCTCCACATTCGCGGTCAGCGTTTCATGCGTATTACTGATGATGATAGCGTAACACGCGTTGGCCGCGGTTCCTTCATTGTTGTCCATGTCGACCGCGAAATACTCGCACCCCACGTTTGACCGCATGATTTCCGCTAGCAGACATTCATCGATGCAATCTTCCGTGCTGCCGCTGCAGTTGTAATCTATCCCGGTTCCGCAGATCTGTATCGCCCCGGGGTGAATGTTCGGGTCAAAATCATTGCAGTCGCCGTTTGCAACCGTCCACCCGTCTCCATCGATATCTTCGTCGGTGAGGCCGCTGCAATTGTTGTCGATGCCGTCGCCCGGTATCTCGGGCATTCCCGGATGAATGTTCGGGTCCGTGTCGTCACAATCGTAGACCATCCCGTTCTTGCATGGCGGATATCCATCGCCGTCCATGTCGGGTTCATCGTCATCAATAAAACCGTTGCAGTTGTTGTCCTTGCCGTCGTTGCACACGATGGGCGCGCCCGGGTACACCGTGGGGTCGAAATCATCACAGTCGCCGTCCTGGACCGTCCAACCGTCCCCGTCGAAATCTCCGTCGGTTATTCCGTCGCAGTTGTTGTCGATGCCGTCCCCCGGTATTTCGGGCATGCCGGGATGCACGTTGGGATCATTGTCGTCGCAGTCGTAGACCATCCCGTTCCGACAGGGAGGATAACCGTCGCCGTCCATGTCGGGTTCCGCGTCGTCGATGAAACCGTTGCAGTTATTGTCCTTGCCGTCGTTGCACACAATAGGCGCGCCCGGGTACACTGTGGGATCATTGTCATCACAATCCCCCTGAGCAGGGGTCCAACCATCGCCGTCCTTGTCCACGTGAGGATCAATCGGTTCTTCCGGCCCGGAATCCGGGGGCAAATCTCCATCCACATCCACATCCACCCCAGCGTCCCCGTCGTCTGGATCACCGCCCGTCGACGGACCGCACCCCGACAAAAAACCGAACACAAGAACCACCACGAAAATGGCAATCACTTTCAAAGCCCGATTAATCATGATCTTGTCTCCTCAAAAAACCTAGGCGTAATACGCCTCACACAATTCCGGGCCAGCTACCATTTCCCGTTCAATCGGAGCCGGCGAACGCTTCTTGCAAAGGATATACCCACCTGAAAGTTTATCTTTTCAACACCCTAAATACAAGCAATTTACCGGTCAGGTCAGGTTCGTTCGGGCAAAACCTGCAAAACAGAAAAAACAAATGGAAATTGGATGGGCATAATAAGGCAAATTGCCGAAAAAACCTTGGCCTTGACCCCGAAACGGTTGAAATGTATCTAAGTTTCGTGGATGTCAAAACTAAAATCCAGATTCGTAGTAAGGGTTGAAGTAAAATGGCTGAGCAATTCGAAAATCTGAGAAGCACAGAAAACAAAGGAACGAAATCGGAACCAAATCAGAAGATCCGCCGCGAACCCCTCAACCGGCGCATCTT
>SLPX01000383.1 GCA_007131745.1 Myxococcales bacterium | reverse complement strand
TTGGCAACCGGCCTCATCTGGATGGTGGGTGTACTTGTGCTCATCTATGAAAGACTGAGCCTATACAACATGGTAGTCGTATCGACCATTGTCGGCGCGGGAATAGACGCATCAGTCCACATATATCATTCGTATCGAGAATCCGGCCCGGGGTCTTTGAGAGAGGTCTTTTGCCGGACCGGCCTAGCCGTAACCGCCGCGGGACTCACGACAGCAGTGGGATTTGCAGGAATGATGCTCTCTCACCACGGCGGCCTGGCCTCCATAGGAAAACTGGCCATGGTGGGGTTGTGCACATGCTTGCTTGCCGCTCTTACAGTACTTCCTTCCACGCTCGCGCTGCAAGAATGGTTTTCAGCCCGGACGTTGAAAAAGACCACGAAAACGAAGCATTGATCTTCCGGCCGGCACTCGTACTCAAGGCCCGCGGCCCTTCTTTTCCCCGGCGGGTTTGCGCTTGGAATCTTTCCTCGCCTCTTCATCATCCCCGGTGGTGAACCCATCACGACCGGGTGGACCAACCCCGGTTTTCCTTTCGAACTGTTTGCGCTGGAAATGCAAGTCCGGCACTTTCGGTTCTCTTCTGCCGGGAATCAGTCTGGGTTCGCGTATTCCAGGCTCCCGGATTTTCCGCGGCTTCGGCTTTGCCTCGTCTGGAGGCCGACCTTCCTCAAACCCTTCCCGCTTGAAGTCCCAGACAACAAGAGAACGATCCCCCACCCTTGCCAATAAAGTATCATCTTTCAAATTGAGCTGGATATCCAAGATCTCCCCCGCCACTCCGACCGGAACTTCAATCCTTGCAAGCAGGACACCTTTCCTTATGTCCCTGAACTCCACCGTGCGACCGAAAGCACACCCAATCCAATCATGATCCCTGTGAAAAACACAAGCCGACACGTCTCCGGGAAATCCAACCAGGTGTCGACTCTTCAACTCACCGGTTTCAGCGTCGTGAATCCTCACAAACCCGGTGTCGTGATACGTCATGAACCGGCGACAATTTCGATCGAACTCCATTCCCCGCACAATAAAACGTCTTAACAACCCTGATGGTTTCCGCCACAATTCCTGGCCGGTTTCCACTGCATGCATCATGACCCCGTCCCAACCTTCAACCGATACAAACAATCTTCCTGTTTGACACACCCCAATCCAGTATGGGTTTTCCAATGTCTTGAAATTTCTTATTATCTTTCCTGCAGTGGTGTACCTTCGCACCACGCCGTTTCTGAGAAGCACGAAAAATGAACCGCCATCCTCTGCGAACAACAATCCCTTCATGATTCCCCTCGGATTCAACAAAAACCTTATGTAGTCACCGGTCCTTGGGTCCCACCTGTGAATCCTGTTGGATTTCCCAAAAGCATACAAACGTGAATTTGCAGGATGAAATGACAAAACCACGGGTTGACTCTCATCAGGCACACCCTCGTATTCCCTTCGAGCCACGTGCACCGATGGTTGTTCGGAGTGCCAGAGACGATCACCTGTAATCACATTCCACAGGGCGGTTTGTTCAGGCAAACCCGAGGCCGCCACGAAATTACCTCTTCGATCAATCGCCATACGACTTATCGGAAACGGGATATCGCGAATCACGGTTACCCTGAACTCCCTCAACATCTCGGGGGTTTCAGGAAGCGATTCCTTTCTTGGGCGGGATCTGCGCTTAGCATGACCGTCCAACACTATTTCAAATCCCAGGTTTCTGTTCCACCATAGGTGAACTCCCATGTCCTGTTCGACTCCGGCCAGGACCTTTCCGCTCTTGTCAAAGGTCAGATCCAAAACCGGCGAGCCTTTTCCAACAACATGTGCCAAGCGTCCGCCATCCTTGGTGCTGTACAACTCCACCGAACTATCGTGCAACGCTGTCGCCAACATGTCTCCGCCCGGTGAAAATCGCATGGTTTCAACTCTCCCCCGCGAACGAAGCGAAACGGATTCATCTCTGTCACCGAAAGGCAAATTGTGAAATCTCACAACTCCGCTCCCGAGAGCCACCGCCAACCTGTCTCCACCGGGTGCAACGGCAAATGCATGTAGTCTCTTTTCAGCTGAAACCCTGCCGACCCTCTGCCAACTCTGTAAATTGTAAATCGCTACATCCCCGGTAACATCTGCTGCAACAGCCACCACACCTGCCTCATCGGTTTCCAGGGCCGCGATTTCCTGGCCGTACGGCATTCGAAAATGCCCTTTGCCTTTTCCCGTGCTCAGGGAAACCCCCTCCACGCGTCCTGTGTCTCCGCCTACCAACACAAGGTCATCACCTGCCACAGCAAAACCCGTAATCCGCCTACATTCACAATTCCATTCCCTGAGCAATTCGCCGGTATCAGGATCCCAGATCCTCACCCCATTCAGGTCATGGCCGGCCGAGGCCAACATGGTTCCATTCCTGGAAAACCTTACCATCAACCCCTCTTCCAATTCGTTTTCATCCCCCAGTTTTCTAACTAGACGTCCGTCGCTCAAACGACGAATTTCGAGCTTCCCGTACGCCCCGCCCACAGCGAAATACTCTCCCTCAGGGCCGAACGACACCGAACTGACTGCCATCCCGTTTCCAGAGAGGATCCCATGTCGACTTGTGTGGAACAATCCTGCTAATTTGTCTTCGCTGTCTTCAAGTTCTGTTGATTCATCTTTTTTCGTTCTTTCCGAAGAGTCAACCGGACATACAGCCGGCGGACAATGAGCAACAGGTGGAGGCCGACAGGCAGAGAGAAGATGCAAAAACAAGGGGAGCATCATCTTTACGCTGCAAACATCGATCCGCTTGTTCATTTTTTCCGTTCCTCACCTCGGCTATCGGATTCTTTCGAATCCCTGCCGCCCCGCTTGTCGCGATTGTCTCTCGATGTTTCGGTCGATTCACGGCGCTGATAGGACCTCTTGGGTACGAGGGTCATTCCGTGTTTCTTCAAAAGGCTCAAGTCTACATTGACTGATCTTTTTCTCTTCAAATCCAATATTTCAACCCGGTCCACAGGATTATCCCACGGAAGCCGCAGCCTGATCCGGCTCTGCAGACCCTTTTGGAAACGTTTCCAAATTATGTCACCGGTTCGCGTGAAAGTTTCAGCGTCCCCCAGCAAGGGAAAATCAAAACGCAAAGATTCCAACATCTTTTCATTCCGGTACATCCGAGCTTCGAAGCGCCCTTCAAATCTTGGAATCCGAATCCTTTTCGGAAAAACACGGGTCTCGACACTACTCGTATGCACCCGTCCCTTTGCATAATACAGGTCCACAACCAAAAGCCGCCTCGAAAACAGTGGTTTCTTTTTTCCATCGGCAGGACCCACCCGACCTTTTTCGAATTTCCTCCGGGTCTGTTTCAATTCGGTCGCATCTTTGTTTTCAGAAGCAAATCCGGCGAGAGTCCAAAACAGGATTCCCGAAGAAACGAAGCACGACACCGCGCATGTCAACAGGCGACTTCTCTTTCTCGAAATCATACTGCAGTCTTTCATATTAACAACAAAACGTCTGAATTGTGGTTTCTCCATCGGTTCTTTTCACATTCTCAAAAACAATAAACATTTTCAAACAAAGACTGACTTAATTCCAACACCCGGCAAATCAGACAAAAATCCGGCCATAAAAAAACGCAATAATATCAAACATATTCCCGGTTTTTTTTCAAGCAGGCTGATGCTCGATCAAACCGGAACTTTGAAATAGTTCAAGTTTCTGTTAGATAAGAGCCGGTAACAATAAGAAACTCCTCAAATCCAATATGAATCATTTTGGAGCATGGGTCCAATGGTCGAAAAGAAAAAGCATAAAAAAGTCGTTTATTTCGGCTTTGTTAAAGACCGGTATCGTTTTTACAATTTTTTTTGCTCCATTGTGTGCCTTGTGTGGGCAATCGCCCTTTCCGGATGTCCGAGAAAACCATCCAGGAGCGGCCCCGGGATACCTGGAGGAAGGAGAATCGAGGGGAAAGTCAGCGTTTATACCGAATCCTCACCGGTAAATGCTCTCGTAGCCTCGACCGACAGTCTTTGGGTGGGAACTCACAATGGTCTGATCCGCTGGGATCTGAAATCAGGCGGAGCGGTTCAACTGACCACGCTTGACGGGCTCCCAGGAAATGACGTACTCGCTCTCGCCGTAGACATTGCGGGCGGATTGTGGCTGGCAACCCCTGAAGGCATTGCTTTCTACAAGGAAGGCCGCTGGACTCATTTCGGAGACTGCCCGCTGGGCCGTGAAATCGAAACCCTTGCGCCGTCGGGAGAGGGTGACGGAGTGTGGGTGGGCGGGCGCACCGGTTTATACCGGCACATCTTCGGGCGATGGCAGCAAATAAAAAAGAATATACATGTCACAGCACTTCTTTCGGCCTCAGGGGATAAAACAGTCTGGGTCGGTACCCGAGATTCCGGATTGTTCGAATGCACAGCTGCAAAATGCACTCCCCACGGCAAATCGAAAGGTTTGGAGTTCTCAAACATAAGGCAGCTGAGCTTCAACATGAAAGGCATCCTGGCCTTGGGCTCTTCGGACAAAGGCGATCGACTCGGGATCTATCAGGACGGCCGATGGCATACATACGGCTTAAAACCACAAGTTCTTCTTCAATGGGTCCGGTTTGCCATGGGAAGAACTTGGGTTTCGGTAGGAGAAAGAATCTATAATCTTTTGGAAGGCAAGCATGTAAAACCAAAAAAGTCGGTGCCAAGACTGGAAGGTTCTGCAGATTCGCCGGCTTTTTCCCTCGCTCCTGTCGAACTTCCGTTGCCGTCGTCGATAACCCAGGTAGCCGGAGCTCTTGGTTATCTATGGGTGGGAACCCAGTCACTAGGAGTCATACGCTACGACGGAGAACGTTTCGTCAGCTACCGAACGGGCAGCCTCGGCCGGGGTGCAAAAAAGCTTTCGATCGCATGTGACGGACCGATTGAATGCTACGTAACAAACGGCGCATCCGCGTTTCGTTTCGACGGCACTGTGTGGGCGACCATGGATAGAACGGTATCCGGGGAATTACAGGCATATTTTCAGTATTTTCTCAAAGACGACAAGAACCGGGTCATCGGCATATACAGAAACGAATCCGGTTATCTGCAGGTGGCTCACCTGGAAGATGGATTGTGGAAACCTTGGAACATGAAAGCTTCGATCAAAGCGCCGCGCCCCCTGACGGTAACGGCCGGCGGATTCGATTTCTTCGGCAGGTTGTGGGTGGGATTGGCTAAAATCGACACTCAAGGAGAACCACATGGATACGGTTGCGCAATGATCGATCCGGTGTCGGGTGACGTGGTCTACCATCGAAACTTTCAGGGTTCCGGCGAAGCGGGGGAAGGCAGTCTCAGCCTGCCCAACGACATTACGAGCTTCGCTTTCATAGAACAAGATGTCTGGCTGTCGTCATCCTCCGGAGCTTGTCGGATACGAGATACCTACAATGTAAAATGTTTTACTACTGCAGACGGCTTGAGTTCGGACATGGTAAGAGAAGTCGTGGTCGGACCCAACGAAAACATCTGGGCCGTGTCAGTGGAAGGACTGGATGAATTAACGGGAAACACTTTCGAAACGCGCCTTTCCACAAGATTCTCAGACCGGCGTTTCAGAACAATGGTAATGGATTCCAAGGGCGCTCTCTGGCTGGGAGGCGTTTCGGGACTGGGTCTATTCAAAAACGGTCGGGTGGAAATTTATGATGAAGATTCTCAGATACTGGAATCCAACATCAAGCATCTCGCGCGCGATTCGAGAGGCAGAATTTGGGCGCTTCATCCCGGAGGGATCAGCATCATCGAGCGCTGATGCTCCATTTCAGCCATGTTGCAAAAATCGCTCAATCACTACCTGTTCACCTTGGCCTTGATGAACGATTTCAACTCCCGCAACGCCTTTTCTCCGCCATCGATCGATCTGGTCTTGTAGCTTTTGAGTTCGTCGTCCAGTTCATAACCGAACTGTTCGCCGGCTTCGGAATCATCCAGCACCATATCTGCATCCCTGTTTCGAACCTTCATTGCCGGGAGTGTCTTTACGTAGGCTACAAAAGCTTCGTACAGTTCGCCCAAAAACTCCTGCACAACAGAAGTCTCATTGGCCATGTTTACGATCACACCCATTTTCTCGTCATCCGGAAAATCAGCCAACCCAGACTCCATGGCCAACCTGGCGATTTCACGCAAAACCATGGCATCATCGACAGACCCCAGTCCTCCCAGATAGTCAGGCACTATGTCGATTTTTCTCAACAAGTATGCCAAGCCCCCGACAAGAATCTTCTTTGACTCCTTGGAAACATCTTTCGACTCGTAAGCCGCTCTCAGTGCAGAAGTATCTTCGGGCAGACTTTCCACCCACACTCCGAATCTCTCCAGAATTTCGTTTTCCGTCATAACACGACCTCTTTTCTCTTCTATGCAGACAGATCCATAAACGCCCGAATATCCTACGAATGGGCGGCTTTCTGTCAAGAGACGAAAATGCAACGGTTGAGCGCCCAAACGCCCACCATGCCAAAATTATTCGAAAATGCTTATGTTGTCTATGTACAAACCAGGGTACACAATAGAATAATCACTCCGGAAGGAAAACCTCAAAAACACCGACTCTCCGGCATAAGACGACAGATCGGCCGTGTATCTAACCCATCCCGCGCCGCTCTGGTTTCCTCCCCAAGCTGGTTGACCGCCGACTGTCAGGTTATACGGAGGAACAACGGTTTGGACAACATGAAAGGATCCCCCTCCATCGGTGCTGGCCTTAAGATTCCCGCCGTCAAATGATGAGCCCTCTGTATACACCCACATGTAGAACTCCATGAACGGGCTGCTTCCGGGGCTGAACTCGATCAGCGGCAAATCAGCGATGTCCGTGTTATAACTGCAATTATTGGGATAATTTCCACCCAAGTTCGTGGCAAGGCAACGTTCGCCTCCATGAGCGCTCCCGGGGCCGGATGTCGGAACGCCGCACTGCCAGGTACCTCCGAGATTCCAGCCCGGACACCCCGATTCAAAATCTTCCACAAAAACCAGAGTCATCACGTGAAAACTCAAATCCATTTCTGCTGAGTTCGAAGAATTGTGAGTATCTTCGACTCTCACGGTCAAATCGACCGGCCCCGTATTGACCGAAGTAGGAGTTCCACGAAGTTCCCCTGTGACAGAATCGATTTCAAGCCAGTCATGATTCATCCCGCTTGTGATGCTCCAAGTATAATCACCCGAACCGCCGTCCGCTGCAAACGCGTGACTATAAAACGAATCCACTATTGCATTGGCCAATGGAGAATGCTCCAGGATACGAACAGGGATCTGGTCCGACTCGCACACGATCAGGTTGTCGAGGTAAACCCCTGGGAAACTGTCCCAAGCATCGGTTCTAAGTGAGAATTTGAGGACCACGGCGTGGTCTGTGTACCCGGATAGGTCGACAGTAAACAGCCGCCATCCAAAAGAAGAAAAATTCCCGCCCCACGCCGGCTGTCCACTGATCGTCGTATTGTATGGAGGATCCACCGCGGTCAAGACGGAAAACGTACTACCGCCGTCAACGCTTATTTTCAAGTTCAATCCGTCGTATGAAGCACCCTCCGTATACATCCACATCCGAACCAACGCGACAGGATTCAAAGCTCCTGCCAGGCTTATTACGGGCGTCTTGGCCGCCGAAGACCCCCACGGCCTGGAATTCTGGTAATTACCCGAAAGATTGGTAGCAAGACAGTTCAATCCTTCATACGCGGACCCGGGTCCGGAAGTCGGCTGTCCGCATTGCCAATCACCCGTGAGTGTCCATCCGGCCGGCGGACAAACCGCCTCGAATTCTTCAATGTAGGGCAAGGATTTGGTGTCGATTACATCCAGTGTAAAAGCCTTTTCGTCGTAGTTGCCGGGGAATGTCTCTTCCTCCACCCTGACGGTCAGGGTCACCGGCCCGGTGTTTCCCGAACCGGGCGTACCCGTTAAGATTCCAGTCGACTGATCGATAGCCAGCCACGAATGGTTGGATCCCGACACAATGCTCCACGAGTAGTTTCCGCTACCGCCGGAAGCATCAATCGCGGTAGCATAGGCAATCTCTTCCATAGCGTTTGGAAGAGAAGATTGCGTGGTGATTGCCACCGGAGTGAGAACCGATTCCGCTATGGCGACATCGTCGACGTAAAATCCTTCGTAGGTAAGAGACGAATCACTTGCCATGGCAAAACGTATCACCACCTCCTCTCCGACGTAGTCTGATAGATCCGCGGAAAAAGTCATCCAGCCTTCGGCCGCCATGTTTCCGCCCCACGCGGATTCGCTGCGAACAGTCGTGTTGTACGGGGGAATCACATCATACAACACCCCGAAACTATGGCCGCCGTCCGTGCTGATCTTTACATTCACGCCGTCATAGCCCCCGCCTTCCACGTGCAACCATGCCATGAAAATTAGAACCGGATCCACTGCGTCGATCAGATCGATCACCGGGGTGTCGGCAGTGGATGAAGACCAGTAAAGATTGTTTGAATAATTGCCCGACAAATTGGTGGCCAGGCAGTTTTCTCCCACGTACGCGGACCATGGCCCTGAATCCGGTTGCCCGCACTCCCAATCACCCGTAAGCGTCCACCCTGCCGGCGGACAATGATCCAAGAAACTCTCGCGGTAATAATACAAAAACCGCCCGCATTGCGAAGTATCCAGAGTGCAATCGGAACGACAACCGAGGGTTCCCCCTTCATAACCCAGAGATTCACAAGTGTGTCCCTGCAAATCAGCGCCGTCGCATTCCTCGCCGCACTCGGCTTTCCCGTCTCCGCACACAGGTCCTGTTCCGGTACAAGTGGAAAAGTCCAGCCCACACCACGCCGTACAACTCAAAAAACCACCATCGTAACAAAAGTCCGTGCAAGAAAGCCCCCCGAAATCGTTTCCATCGCATTGTTCACCCGGATCCAGCTTTCCATCACCGCAATCGGGACAACAATCCTGAGGACACCACCTGCACGTTTCACCGCTTTGGACATCACAATACCCGTCACCGCATACGAATTCCAATTTACAATCCGCGCTGCATCCGTCGCCGTCTATATTGTTGCCGTCATCACACTCTTCGCCGATTTCCCAGATACCATTTCCGCAAACCGGTACTCCGCTTTCTATCTTGCAATCCGCGCTGCATCCGTCGCCGTCTATATTGTTGCCGTCATCACACATTTCTCCGGGGTCCAGGATCCCGTTCCCACAATTCGGACAACAATCCTCGGGGCACATCCTGCACGTCTCTCCCGCGGCTGCATCACAAATACCGTCTCCACAGGGACAACAATCCTCGGGGCACAGTGTACACGTTTCACCTCGCTCTGTTTCGCAAATCCCATCACCACACACAAACTCCAGGCGACAATTTGAGTCACAGCCATCCCCGTCTTCATTGTTTCCGTCGTCGCATTCTTCCCATGGATCCAAGATTCCGTCACCGCATCGGGGCAAAACACAGTTGTGCCTGCACTTCCCCGGAGCACCGTTCAGCTTACCGTCGTCGCACTCTTCCCCTGCTTCCACGATACCGTTTCCGCATACCGGATCCCTTTCACCCTCCTTTGCGCATGCTATCAGCAGAAATGAGACGACGCCACAAAGAACAAAAAAATTATGGATCTTCATCCGTAGAAACCTCCCATAATCTCCCGCAAAGGCTTAGAATAAAGCCACAACAAAATAAACCGGAGAAACTTCCAGGCCACCTCTACATCCTTATACCGACATAAAAGAAAAGGGAAGTTGTAATGTATGTTGTCAAAACACATTTATTTCTGCGGCTGAACCGACACGAAAGCTCCATCTTGCAACCTGCGCCCTAATGTCGTAATTATCCCATTTCCGAATACTCTCGCTTTTCACCCTGTGGAAGCGTACGGGAAACCATTGGGGCTTACTGGGAACAAAACATGAAACCCGAACCAATCGGCACTTACGGGCCATTTATTCTGATCGAGCAAATCGCTCAAAGCGATGCATTAAAAGTCTATCGGGCCGAATCCGACAAACGAATCCGGGAAGAGATTTTTGCAGCGAAAAGGGATCCAGAATGTATTGACGCAGAGGTAAAGCTCTACATTTTATCTTGCAAGGACGGCCGTTTGGATTTGGATCCGGATGAATTTCTAAAAAAAACGGCCAACGCGCTGAAACAAGATCACCCCCTCATCAATCGGGTGGTTGCGACAGGGCGCATTGAAGAAACGGTCTACGCAGCGACCCGCTACATCGATGGCCCTGCGCTGTCTCATATAATCCCATCGCTTCAGGGAAGCGGGCTCCCTCCACCGTTGGCCGCCTGGATAATCGCAGAAGCATCCGAGGCCCTTGCAATCCTGCAGGAGTTTGTCGGCAAAAAGGAATCCCCTTCCAAAGACGCTATGTACATAGCACCGTCCGATGTCTATCTGGATCAATGCGGCGGAATTATTCTGGACAGGCTCGATATGACCGCCGCATTGTCGGTCGCCTGGAAAGGAAGCCGCTCCCTGCTGAAAGACAAGTTCGGGTACATGTCACCCGAACAAATCGACGGCCGGCCGGCTACACATAAAAGCGATCTTTTTATCTGTGGAATCATGCTCCATGAATTACTCACAGGCAGACCGCTTTTCGCTCACAAATCGAAATCCAGAACAATTATGTCCATTAAAGAGACACGGGTGAGTCCTCCTTCCGAAGTTTCGCCGTGGATCGAGGAAAAACTTGATAACATTGTTCTCTCGGCACTAGCAAAATCCCCCGACGACAGGCCTTCAAACATCCGCAAATGGGCCGAGTCACTGAAAGAATATGTAAAGAACCGCCATCCGGGTTTCGGTCCGGAATCCGCGATCAAACTGCTCGTACGGAAACCCGAGGATGCCGGACAATCAGCCGGGGAAAGGAAGGAAACTCGTGCGGCAGGCCTCACAAGAGAAAAGTTCGGCCCCGAGTTCAAACAAAATACTGTTTTGGCGGAAGCATTCGACGACGCGTCATCACAACCTACAAGAACCGCTGTTGCTGCGCCGGGTAGAGAAAACCTTTCGAAATCTCCATGTGCAAACGCAACACGCAAGGTAAAAAGAACCCAAAGGCTGTTTCCAAACAAAAACCGATACGATATTGGTATCGCTCTGGTTGCGGGTCTATTGACCATAGCGGGAGCAACGCTTCTTTTTTTCTCAGGATCCCGAGCAAAAACCGGTGCCGAATCGGCCGATTCCAAACAAACCGCTCTTCCGTCGGGACCAGCGACAGCTCTTGATCCCGATAACCCCAGCGGAAACACAAACGATCTTGCCGTAGGCCTTGTCCGATACGGAACCTTTTCCGGCAAAAACCCGGAAAAATATACCCTCGAAATCCACCTTGAAGCGGAAAACACATCAGATAAGAGCCTGGAATTCAACCCCGGTGAGATAGTTCTGAAACTAACCGACCATGATCCACGGGCTCCTCTTTTCTGGAGCAGCGACAAGAAGGGTTCGCTGGTTTTAAACCCGAGCGAAAACCGTCGCTTCGTTTTGGGCTTCCACCTTTCCTCCCCTCCAGGCGACAACTCCTGGCGCATAGTTATTTATTAATCGTTTAAAGGCGTGGGTAACGGTTCTAACCGTGGTCAAGTATCACCCGACTCAACTGGAAATCCCGCCTTCATCCAGCCCATGATACCGTTGTCGAGCACTGAAACGTTGCGGTAACCGGCTTTCTTCAGAAGTTGAAGCGAAATACTCATTCGCTTCGAGGTTCCGCAGTACAGAACAACCCTGGCATCCAGATCATCTCCAATAATTTTTCTCAGCATATCAATCCTGTTATGCGGTACCGACGCATCAGTTCCTGGAATTACTCCTCGGGCAGGCACCCTGACATTGATAAGTTTGAAATCCTTTTCCTTTATTGCTTCCCTGAGTTCAGCGGGAGAAAGGAGACCCACCCCCCTGCAGTTTCCCTGTTCACACCTTTGCCTGTTGAAACATCTTCGGCCGCATTTGCCACAGTGTTTTATGGAGTTGGCCAGGTCAAAGCACTCTTGCACTGTTTTTCCACAAAGCGCTTTGCCATCACTACAAACTCGGGATTCACCTTGTTTAGACTTCACCGATTTTCCGCAAGAAGACACCCACATCGCTGCAGCGGCCGCAAGGGACAAAACTAAAACTTTCCGCAACATGTCTATCCTCCGAAGATATCTTGATACAGCTCTCTTTTTCCTTATAGCAATATTTCTTTTCATTCGCCTCTTTTTTATCCATTACTCATTTTTTTCTCTTTTTTCTATCCCTTTTCGTTCGCTTTTTATTCCCAACAACGGACGCCAAAAAAATACCTTGACAAAAAGTTCAATTGACAGGATTCTGTAACTGGTCGGGTCAGTTGTCCTGTTGACAGGTTGACCACTAAAAATGAATTCACCGGATTGTGGCAACAATCCATGAAACGAACAAAAAAGGTGAACCGATGGACTTTACTCCGGTTAAAAAGAGGAGAATCGCAGAACAGGTCGCGGATTCGATACGCGAAGCGATATTGGGGGGCGAGCTTGAACCGGGGGACGCTCTCCCGTCGGAGCGCAACCTTGCCGAGAAATTCAAAGTCAACCGCTCCAGCATAAGAGAAGCCCTGACAAAATTGGAAGCCTGGGGTCTGTTGGAGATTCATCATGGAGGAGTCACGCGCATAAGAGATTTCCTCACGACAGCGGGACTCCAGATGCTTCCGTTCATGATCGCCCCCGGGGGAATTCCACACCCGAAAAGATTGATGGACCTTCTGGAACTCCGGACGGGTCTGCTCGAGTGGACCGCGCTGAAAGCGGTTCAAAAACATCCCGGGGAAACTCGAAACCTTGAGAGAATACTGGAACGTCTCAATTCTGATAAGGCTGATTCCTTTCAGCTGGAAAAAGCCGACTTCGATTTTTTTGAAGAACTCGTGCGCCTGACCGACAACACCATGCTGAAAATGCTCACCCATTCAATTCGCCAGGTCTACGAAAAACAAAGAGCGCTTTTCGGCCATTTCTATGATCCGTCGCGTTTCGACACGAAACACCACAGGGAGATGATACAGGCTCATAAAAGGGGCGATGATGAGACAGCGGCCCTGGCCATGAGAAGGTATGCCGAAACAGCTCTCGATTTCATGAGGAAAAAACAATGAACCAAAAAAAGACATCCAAATCGCAGATCAAAAACGTGCTCCTTACCGGGG
The DNA here is from genome assembly GCA_007131745.1 of Myxococcales bacterium. The sequence goes on along the minus strand of SLPX01000383.1, from coordinate 5,408 downwards.
CGGCCGGATCGGTCGGAAGTTTACTTGCCGGCCGACTCGCGGATGAAGGCTACCGGGTGATCGCCACGGACCTTCGCAAACCCGAACAAACCGATGAAAGCTCTGGAATAACTTGGAAGGAGGCCGATCTGACCGATCCTGAACAAATTCCACCATTAATTGAGGGAGTGGACGCGGTGATTCATGCAGCCGCCTGGGTGGACATCACTGTGCCCTTTGAACGCCAGGCACCGATCAACCTTTACGCTGTCACCCGGCTGTTTTCCGAAGCCCGCCGTCACGGAATATCGCGCTTTATCCACTTCTCCACGGGATCGCTCTACGCCTCCAGCAACGGCCCTATCAACGAAACATCACCCAGGCACCCGACTTCACCATACGAGGAAACAAAGCTCCTGGCCGAAGACTACCTCTTTTCGCAGGCGGGACAGGGGCCCTTGATCACAATGCTCAGGCCGGCTCTCATCTACGGCCCGCGCGGCAAGGTACTGGTGGCCCCTGCAGCAACCGTTCCAGCGATCATCGCCCCTTTGAACGGAATGCTCCCTAAGATCCACGGAGGTCCCCGCACCAACCTAGTGCATTCGGATGACGTGGCCCAAGCCGCTGTTCACCTGCTAAAAAGACACCAGACAGAAGACATCGAAGTATTCAACGTCGCCTGCGACGACGTCATCACTGCAGGTGAGCTGTTTGAAACCATCCTTTCGGTCGGAGGAATAGACACTGCCCCCCTTTCCTTGCCCTTCCCCTGGAAACTCATAAAAGCCTCACTGCCGTTGCTGAGCTATGAACTCCCGTTTCGGATCCTGAACACACTGACCGCTCACAATTGGCGCAGGATAGTCGAAAAAAACAACCTTTTTCCCGAACTGACTCCCAGGGTGGATCGCGAAGCAACCCCTTACCTGGCCGGTAACGTGGTTTTCGACAACACGAAATTGAAATCAACCGGTTACGAATTCAAGTTCAACACTTTTCGTGAAGGATGGAACGACACGGTCGCCTGGTATGAAGAGAATCGATGGATTCCGGGTCGCCCCGGTTTCGCATCGGGTTCACCGGAAGGCTCGGGTTATCCCCGCGATGCAAGTGAGGAGGTGACACAATGACCGGTTGTAATCTGATAACATGGGAAATGACAGGATCAATAGAACCCGACTCTGCTGAAAGTTGCGGTCGTAACTGTAAACTGTCCGCGCACTTCCAAGGATGTGGTTCCTCTAGGCTTGCGCTTTTCGGCTGGAGCCAGCTGGAGGTTTCCGGCCACATCGCTATGGAGGGCGAATCAATGGAGCGTACTGAAATCAACCCGGGCAGCGGTCTGAATATGGGTCCTCCTTTTCACAAAACATCCAGGATTCACATTGAATTCAATGATTCCAAGGGCAGAACATGGAGACTCCTGGGTTCGAGCGATGCACACCTGCCAAGACCATGGAAAACCGGAACCGCTTTTTCAGGAGATGCATTTCTGGAAGGAAAACGCTACGGCTCCTGGAACCTAAAAATACGTGGGGGTTCCATATCCTTTTCTCCTGATTTTTTCCGGTTATAATCCTTCACCGTTATGCCCGATGAATCAAAAGCTCCACCGGTGGCAAAAGTCACCGGCCTGAATTTCAGTTACGAAAATGGAACGGATCTCGTGTTGCGGGATATCCACCTTGAACTCCATGAGCGCGAGCGTCACATTCTTGTTGGAGCAAACGGTTCCGGCAAAACAACCCTTCTCAGGATCCTGGCCGGAAAACACATGATTCAGCAGGAAACCGTTCTCTTGTGGGGTCGGCCGGCCTTCCACGACACGGCTCTCAGCGCAAGAATATCCTATGCCGGCGGGTCTTTTCGATGTTTTGTGGATATCACTGTAGCTGAAATGCTGAACCGGAGAAGAGACGCTGATCCGGACCGGAAAAACCGGCTCGTAAGCCTTCTGAAAGTGGATCCGGATTGGCATATGCATCGCGTGAGCGCCGGTCAAAGAAGACGGGTCCAGCTTTTGATGGAGTTGCTTTACGCCAAACCGCTTCTTTTACTCGACGAAGCCACAAGCGATCTGGACATAGTTGTGAGATCGGACCTCTTGGAGTTTTTGCGCGAAGAAACTGAACTCCGCAATGCATGCGTGTTTTATGCAACCCATGTTTTCGACGGCCTGGAAGACTGGGCTACCCACCTGTCGGCCCTGGAAAACGGCAAACTGGAGCGATCAAAACCTCTTGAAACCATCCGAGAACTTGGGGATCTGAAACGGATGGGAATATCCTCTCCTCTTTACAAGCTGGTTGAGCAATGGATCCGTTACGGAATGGGTTCACATTAATCATTGCAAGCAAAAATCTTCTCGGCCTCATGGGGCCTACCAAGTTAAATCAGGCGGCGGCGGCGGCAATTCGTCCTTGCGGGTTCCGGGACGCGGCTCAGGCTTGTCCGGAGGTTCGGGCAGGTCATCAAACGGTGTTCTTTGCCTCTCTTTAGGCCGGGGGCCTTCTAAAACATCAAATACGGGTCCACGGTCTTTCCGGGGCGTAACGGGAGCACGGCGTTTCGCCCTTTGAGTCGGAGAAACTCTTTTTTCTTTTTTTCTTTCCATATCTTCCGGAGTATTCCACCTAACCGAATCATCCCTCGCAATCCTCCTGGACGGGGTCTTTGATATCGGAACAGCGAACCAAGCCGTACTAGGATCGCCGGCCGGATCTCCACAACTTACGACAATACGATGCAAACCCACACTGGTCCAGTTCACCTCTGTTCTATATGCCGAGTTTTCTTTCACAGAATCCAGGGATTGGACTTCACCAAGTGGGTCCACCATTTGAAAAAGCACAGTAGGTCTTTCCTCGGCCTCACCGCCCTCGGATTTCCTGAGTTCAATCTTCAGTTGAGCGTTCCCGTCCGGATGCAATTCTCCTTCGACCAGCAAAGAGACTTCCAGTCCTTCCAGCAATACCCGGCCGCTACGCTGACCTTCCGCGAGGGTCACGCCCCTCGTCACCGGAGCAGCGAGGCGGAGGGTTTCTTCTTCCTTGTCACCGTTCCTCTCTTTATTCTGTTCATCGGATTGCGCAATCTCCTTCTCCACATTGTCCTTCCCGGTCGATTGCTTTTGTATACTCCGATCCCTGAACAGAAAATAGCCACCCGCGGCCAGGGCTCCCATTGCTAAAAGCACGATGCTTACTATAAGTGCAACCGAACGCCCTTTTCCGAAATGAGACATTTCGAATTCCGACTCGAAGGTGTCCACTTTTTCACCGCCCCAGCCGGACCGTTCAGCCTCTCGGCCGGAACCGCCGTCATCTTTGAAACCGGCTCCGTCCGAACCGGGCATTGAAGGCGACCGGTTTTCTACACCGGAATTCCCCCAACCTTCGGGCCGTTCAATCGGATCCGGGGTCGCTTCAGGAACCCAAGCAGGTTGAACCGGAGATCCTTCCCCTGGGTTGGACCCGGGCATAGAAAACTCCGAACCATCAGGCGGCGGAATATACCGCGCCGGTGCGGGAACCACCCGCTTCTCAGGCCGATCACTGAACAAGGTGACTTTGCCGGTGACGCTGTCGGTGGCCGGCTCCTCTCCGACAATGTTCTCCTGCTTGCCATGCATCCCACCGGCAGCCTCGGCCAAAGCGGGATCAACACCGCCCATTCCCAGGACCGTTCCTTTCTGATTCTCTACACCTTCAGCATCCGGCGTTTCAGATCCCGTTTTTTCCGGTCTCTTGTTCCATCCGGTCATATCCAGTGTGGCCCCGGTTCTTGGAGCCGACCCGCTTTTCGAAAGAGCCGGCTCTTTTTCTTCAATTAACTTCAGGGCGGATACAAGTTCATCTGCGGTGGCGAACCTGTTTTCTCTTTTCTTTTCAAGGCATTTGAGAATCACTGCTTCTAAACGGGGTGGGATCTCAGATCTGAATTTCCGGGGTTTGGGAGGCTCATTCCGAATATGGTGAACCAACACTTCCAACCCGGATTTTGAATCAAACGGCACCCTACCCGTAGCCATTTGATACAGAATGACTCCAAGTGAGTATAGGTCCGCACGATGATCCACTTCATCGCCTGCAGCCTGCTCAGGAGAAAGATAATAGGGTGTACCGAAGACGGTTCCTGTCTTGGTAAGCCTGCTTTCCCTGCCTTGATCATCTTCCAGGATCTTCGCTATGCCGAAATCAAGAACCTTCACACAAAGACCCTCTCTCCTCCGTTCACACAACTTGATGTTTGCCGGCTTGAGGTCCCTGTGTACAACGTCGTTGGAGTGCGCCTCAGCGAGGGCGTCCGCTATCTGCCGGCCGATCAAAACAACCTGGTCCAACGGCATAGCGCCTGTCTTTTTGCAAACAGCATCAAGGTCCTCCCCCTCCAGGTATTCCATGACCAAGTACGGCAGCCCCTCCTCGGTTCTTCCAACAAGGTAAACCGTTATTATGTAAGGATGCATCAAACGAGCCGAAGCCTTTGCCTCACGTTGAAACCGCAAAACCACGGAGGGCTCGGAAGAGTACTCCTGCTTCAGGAATTTCACGGCGACAATGCGATCCATGGTCGACTGCCTGGCTTTGAAAACCTTTCCGGTGGCGCCGTGACCAACTTCTTCCAATATCTCGAATTGTCCCATCAACACCCTTCCGACAAATGAATCGGAAGGCAGCACGGATCCGTCTCTAGGACAAAACCGGGCTTCGTTTTCACACTCACACCCGCACAATGGGCAAATCTTCATTTTATCGACCCCGTTCATCAAGGCACTCGATTTATGTCACTATCATAGAATCGAGGATCATCATCGACAATTCATCAAGACGAACGAAAAATATGATCTATTCCGTTTTTTTCATTATAATGTATCATAGTTGAAAATTATTATCCGTTCTCCTTACAATATTTACAGAAAGCATTTCTTCACGAAAAGCACGGTTTCGTGTAGAATAATAACATCTGCGTGAAGGTGGTACAACACAAGCCGGATGGATTATACGATGTTTGTGTGAAATGATGATGAGTCTTTTTCTTTGGAGTTTGCATTGATAATTCTTATAGCCGAATCAAAGGCCGAACGTCGATTCCAGACTGAACAAAGAAAAAAGAATGAAAGTTGTGTATTTATAACGAGGTGATGCACCATGGCGGCCAAAGGAGCGGGAGGCAATCCTCCCAAAAGCCCGCATGAACCCGCCGCTCAGGACGACGAATGGGTGATCGCTTTTGATCATTCAGTTGTCGAGGAAAGCGGCACCAGAAGAAGAAGAGGACCTCCCAGGAAAACCAGAAAAGGTCTGGGGAGAAACATCGAAGGGCTGTTGGAAGCTATTCCTGAACCGGAAGCCCCCGGAGCGACCGTCACGCTCGACCTGGACGACATCGAAGAGGTGGCGGGAATGTACGAGGCCCGTGATGCT
>SLPX01000048.1 GCA_007131745.1 Myxococcales bacterium | reverse complement strand
ATTTTTGTGCGTTCCTTCTCAGGATCGCTGCCTCTCATCGGCTCTATACCGATCAGAAGCCGTCCGCCGATTTCAACGCCGAACGTAATCCCGTGTTCCGATAGATCAATTATGCGAATCTGCGAAAACACTTCCTCAGGACATCCGCAACCCAGCCCCCTTGCCAACCGTCGCGGCCACTCGCCGCCCGGTTCAAGCCGGCCGAGTATATGGAAGAGTTCTTTCATTTCCTTTGCCATAGTATATTTGTTCCTGTCTGCGTGATCCATTTGCTCTTTTATCGAGTCAGGTCGATAAGCATGCAGGATCGAAAATACGCAATCGAAGAAATACGTTCAAGGGAAGATTTGTTGACGTGGATGTTGGGCGGGTTTACCGTTTTGAATCTGGAGGAGTAGTTGCTGAAATTGTTAATGGAAAAACGGGCTTTGATGCGCTTTGCTTGTTTATTTGGTTTCAGCGTTCTTCTTATCTCGTTTTTTGTCTGTTCTTATTCTCAGCCCTGTCATGCAAATCCTGTTCATGTCGGCCACGGCCCGGAAAACGCGGATGAGGCTTCATCGGAAAATGGCCGGGAAAGAGTAGAGCATACTCAAGAAGAAAGCAGCGACAACGAGGTCGGTGAGAAGAAAGAAGAAGAGAAGAAAGAAGTCTATGAAGATGATTTTGATGAAACGGGCGCGTATTCCACGGTTGTGACCTCAGGTGTGCGGCCGGAATTCATCCTGGAAAGTCCCCGATCAGTGGAAGCGATTTCAAAAGGGGAGCTGATACGAAGCGCGGGTCGCTCCACTCCTGAGGTTCTGGAAAACACGCCCGGGATTGTTGTTCAAAAGACGAATCACGGGGGCGGGTCGCCTTTTATAAGGGGTTTTACCGGGCAGCATGTTTTGTTTATGGTGGATGGAGTGCGGTTGAACAATTCAACGACACGGTACGGGCCGAACCAGATGCTCAACACCGTCGATTCATTGATCTTGCGAAGGGTGGAAGTACTCAGGGGTCCTGGTTCGGTGCTATATGGTTCGGACGCTATCGGGGGCGTGATTCAGCTTTTTACCCGCGATGCGCCCATGGTTCCGGGCGCGGCCGGGGTGAGGTGGGGCGCTGAAGCCGTTGCTCGTGGGTCCACTGCCGACTGGAGTCAAATGTACAATGTCGGGGGATGGACTCAATACGGCATTGTAGGCGTTTCCGCGGGCGGTTCCTTCAAGCACTTCAATGACCTGAGGGGCGGCCGGGGGGTGGGAACGCAGGAATGGACCGGCTACCACGAAGGTGGGTGGGACGGATCCCTGAAAGTACTTTTGCCCGGGAATTGGATGCTCAAGGCGGCTGCAATAGGCATCAGGCAGGTGGACGTGCCCCGCACGGACAGGTGTTCGCCCATGGACTACCGGTTTTTCTCCCACCAGGACCGTGACATGGTTTACGCGAAGTTGACTGGTTCCAGCGGGAGACTTCTGGATCGTTTTGAAACGATTATTTCCTATCAGCGTTACCGGGAAGTCCGGGATAGATACCGCATCGACAGGGGCCGAGTGGAAACAGAGCGGGACAATGTTCACACTGCCGGCTTGAACGTGAAGGCCGGGACGGACCTGGGCCGATACTCGAGGTTGAGTTACGGCCTGGACCTGTACCACGATTGGGTCTATTCAACCGCGCTCCATGAAATGATGACCACCGGAGAGGTGCTGGTCATGGATGGTTTCAGGGGGCGTTTTGTGGATGGTTCGCGTTTTCTCCAGGGAGGCTTGTTTCTCTACGATGAGATCAAGGCGGTGGAATGGATGATAATCCACCTGGGAGGCCGGGTGGCGCTGTCGCACGCTTCCATTCCCCCCGACCCCCTCGCTGATGAATACGGGTTTGTTTCGCAAAAGATGAACAAGACTTTTGTGGGTCCGGTCGGGGGAGCTTCGGTCACATTTGTGCCGGTGAGGAACTTAAATCTCATCACTTCGGTGCAACAGGGATTTCGCGCGCCCAACCTCAACGATTATTCCCACGTCGGATCCGAGGGGCCGGCTTTCGACGTGCCCAGCCCGAACCTCAAAAGAGCGGAAAACTCCACCACGCTCGAAGTCGGAGCAAAGCTGTCGCGCGAAGGTTTCTTTGCGTCGGTGTTCGGTCACTACAGTTTTCTGAGGAACTTCATCGCTAGAAAATACACCGGAGACACGGTCGACGGCCAACCCGCTGCAGTTAGGGCGAACGCGGGTAAGGGGTACGTAGCGGGTATCGAAGGGCGGCTGGGATACAGATTTCCCCGCGGGTTTTCGGCCGATACCTGGGTTTCCTGGACCCGCGGTGATATCGAGATGGACTTCCAGGATCCTCCGAGGCAACCTATTCAGCGGATGTCTCCCTTGCAGGGCGCGGCCTCGGTGAGCTACCTGGGCCGGGATAAGAAGTGGGCGAGGGTAATGTTGCGTTGGTCGGCTCGGCAGGACCGTCTCAGCCCGGGCGACCTGAACGACTCCAGGATATGTCCCGGCGGACCGGAGGGATGCACGGGCACGCCCGGTTTTGCTATCGTGAGCCTGGCCGGAGGCATACCTATCAATTCTTACGTGGATTTCTCTCTTCACATTCACAACCTTACGAATGAAAAGTACAAATACCACGGCTCGGGAGTCTATGGCTCCGGCCTCTCCGCTATCGCCCAGCTAAGAGTGAATTACAGATAGCGCAGCGCACCGTGGGTATGCACATTGAGCGGCTCACGGGGGAGAAATGGCTTTCAGCTTCAGAATTGGAATTTTCTCTACTATACGGACCTGCCATTCGCAAAGGCGGAAGTCGCCATCCACAACCGCCACATGAACCCGCAATGAGAGTTCAAAATGAACTTGAATTTTGATGAAATATATTTCAAATATTGTTTTTAGCAAAAGCAACGATAAAAGACGAGGGTTGATAAAACAACAAATAGGCAAGACCAATTCATGGATGGCCTGCATGGGCGGCTTTTTCAAACCGTACGTGTATGCCACTAACATGGAAAGAGAGGGGATAGAATGGAAAAGCGGGTTAATTTTGTGCATACGATAGCGATTCTCGGTTTGATGTTGGTAGTTTCCGGCGGGTGTGCATATTCCGAGCTGACACCTGAAGGGAGTCGTGTAATTACGGCGCCCAACTTGCAGATCGAACAGTGCCGGTACATAGGGGTTGTGATTGGAAAGGGCGGCGGGGGAGGTGGAGGATGGGTCAGAAATGAAGAGCTGGTAAACTATGCAATGAACGATTTGCGAAACAAGGCGGCGAAAATGGGCGCAACACACGTGGTCACGGGGAATCCCCAACTTGGATCGGCTGATGGAACGACCAACTCCGCGACGGTGACCGGCACCGCCTATGACTGCTCCGCTGTCCGGCATTGAATGGAACATAAAAAAAATCTGCCAGTGAAGTCATTTGCGCTACAAATTGCGTTTCCACATCGGACCGTTGTTTTCTGCATAAATTCTTGACAAACCCAGGGGTTAAAAGCAAATACAGCATGGAAACTAACCGGTTGAGAAACAATCAAGTGCCCTAAAAGGGTGGAACAACAGTATTTGCAAAGGAGTGCGAAATGAAAAGGTCTGTAGTTTTTGCTGTTTCCTGTATCATGATGCTAGGTGTCTTCATTACTGCTTGTGACAAGAAAGACGAGAAGAAAGCCGATGAAAAAGCGGCCGCGTCGGGACCCGTGGGTTCTTGTGACTTCAAGGATTCGGAACAAATGTGTGTTGAGTATCATGGAGGCGCAGCGTCGAAGGATTTCGTTGCCAAGGAATGCGAGATCAAAAAAGGCAAAGTTGTTGATAGATGTCCGAGGGAAGGTGTGGTCGTGCGATGCATCCGATTCAAGGATTCTCCGCAGGAGTTGCATGAGTTCTCATACAGAGAGGGTTACACTGAAGAAACATGCACTGCCACCGGCGGTGAAGTAGGCGAACTGTAGACGACTGTGCATGTTTGCAATTTTTGATCACTCCATGTTTTCGCCGTCCGGTAAGTCGGCATCTTCCTCGACCTGTCTACACAAAATTTGAGGGAACCGAAGATCAGTTCTGATACTCGTATGCTCCCATGTCCGGTGTGTCGCTGCTTCTGGGATTGCCTTCAATGTCAAATGCAGGAGCTTGGGCGCCGTTTCCCGCATTGATGCAAGGGGAATCGGACTGCAGGCGGAAATCTCCGGTTGCAGGATTCGCAAATTTGGGATCCGCGTTGATATTATTGTTTGTTCCGTCATGCCCGGCCTGGCTCACGTTGGAATAATGCACCGGGGTTGAGGAAGATGCTGCATTGGTTATCTCGTTCGGGGAGTTGTTCCAGAGGATTGAATTGATAATTGTCGTTACTGCAGCTGCACCGTATGAATAGAACGCGCCCCCGGTGATATTTGCCGTATTGTCGTAGAAAGTCGAGTTGACGACCCTTAAGTTGCAAAGGTAGTTCAGGACAGCCCCTCCCTCATTGCTTGTGTTGGACCATGCCAACAGGTTGATTAGTTCCACGCTGCTACAAGAGCGGAAATACAAAGCTCCACCATAAACGCTGCTCGTGTTTCCCTCAAACCAACTCGATTCCACCGACCCGTTCGCGTCATGAAAATATAATCCCGCGCCCCTGGGAGAGGAATTTTCCTCGAATGTGCTTTGCCGTATCACGATATTGCCGTGGTTTGCGTGAAACCCGGCGCCGCCGTGTGGCGCGGTGGCGGTGTTTTTGAAAAAACCGCAATCGGTTATCTCCGGTGCGCCGCCGTTTGTGTATATTCCGCCTCCCTGGTTGGCGTTGTTCTCGTGAAAATCACAACCTCGGATCTCTGACACCGTGGAGGCCGAGATGAACATTCCGCCTCCATACCAAGTTGCATTGTTTTGGCGAAATTCACATTCATCGAAAAACACCGAGCCGCCTTCTACCATCGCTCCCCCGCCGTCCCACAGAGCCGAATTTCCTGAAAAGACGGTTTGCCGCACATTGGTGTGGCAATCATCCAGATATAAGCCTCCCCCGTCCTGGGTGGCGTTGTTTTCCCGGAAAACACAATTCTCGATCGTGATATGACTGTTTTCACAAAGGAGTCCGCCGCCGTTTGCGCTGAACATATCTGCGTTGCCGCCCATAATGATGAATCCGTCCAAGATAGTGTTGGACGCGCTTGATGCAGTTACAACATGACGCACACGGTTGGCCGGATTGCCTTCTTGTCTTCCACTCAGAACTGTTTCGTTTGCAAGCCAATTCCTTTCGGGCCGGGCGATTTCGAAACCGGCGAAACCCCCATAAACGGCAACATTGTCTGCAAGAGTAATGGTGTTGGATACATCGTTTTCGTAAACGTAATATACACCAGCGGTCACCCATACCTCGCATTCGCCCAGACCGGCTGCCATGCCGATGCCCTCTTGCACTGTGAGAAATCCCGTTTCAAAGGAAGCTCCAT
>SLPX01000414.1 GCA_007131745.1 Myxococcales bacterium | reverse complement strand
TCGATGTCGGCTCATCGCATCCTGGGGCTGAAGCAGGTCCCAAGGGTTTGGCTGTTCGCCAATTAAAGCGGTACGCGAGCTGGGTTCAGAACGTCGTGAGACAGTTCGGTCCCTATCTGCCGTGGGCGCAGGATTTCTGAGAGGCGCTGTCCCTAGTACGAGAGGACCGGGATGGACGAACCTCTGGTGTTCCGGTTGTTCCGCCAGGAGCACTGCCGGGTAGCTATGTTCGGAAGGGATAACCGCTGAAAGCATCTAAGCGGGAAGCCTACCTCAAGATTAGAAATCCCCTGGACGAAAGTCCTCTAAAGGCCAGTTGAAGACCACAACATTGATAGGCCGGGTGTGGAAGTACAGTAATGTACGGAGCTAACCGGTACTAATCGGCCGTGAGGCTTGACCACCATAATTCTTGTTTCGAGCAAAATCCCAAGAATTCGAGGTCAATGCTATGCGCAGAACCTGAAAGGTCACATGCAAAAAAATTCGTCAGTTTCTCGGTGGCCATAGCGGAGGGGTCCCACCCGATCCCATTTCGAACTCGGAAGTTAAGCCCTCTTGCGCCGATGGTACTGCACGGGTAACTGTGTGGGAGAGTAGGTAACCGCCGGGACCTATTTTCTGAAAACCCGTCTCTTTAACGAGAGACGGGTTTTTTTTTCGAAAATCTTGTAACTATTGATGATAGGGCACTGCTGGAAAAAAACAAACTTGATCGATTGAGTGGTCGGCACCGGCCTTTTTAAGGCAGCGGTTCTGTACAAAAAGGATGGTTACTTTGCGTATTCGGTAAAGCGGGATTCGCGAAGGACATTGATCCGGATCTGTCCCGGATAACTCATCTCGGCTTCAATTTTTGTTGCGATATCCTTTGCCAAAAGAATGGTTTCGTCATCCGCAATCTTGTTGTTTTCTACCATCACTCGAACTTCTCTTCCGGCCTGGATTGCAAAAGCCTTGCTGACGCCGTCAAAAGAATGACAAAGCTTTTCGAGTGATTCGATGCGATTTACAAAAGACTGCAACACGTCACGCCGCGCTCCCGGTCTTTTGGATGACAATGTATTGGCAACCTCGACGATGATATCCATGATGGATTCCGGCTCCGGATCTCTGTGATGCGCGGCGATAGCCTGGCAAACTTTCGGCGATTCTCCGTGCTTTTTGGCGATCAACGCGCCGGCTTCTGCATGAGATCCGTTAACACTTTGATCCTGGGACTTGCCAATGTCGTGCAGCAATCCCGCTCTTTGGGCAAGTTTGACGCTCATTCCCAATTCGGAAGCTATCAACCCGGCCAGGTAGCCGACCTCGACCGAATGCCTGAGGAGGTTTTGGGAATAACTAGACCGAAACCTAAGCGTTCCAAGGATTCTCACCAATTCAGGGTGTATTTTGTGTAATCCGAGATCGAATACGGCTTGTTCGCCGGCCTCCTTGCACATTTCCTCCACATCAGCTTCACACCGGGAAACAATCTCTTCAATCCTGGTGGGATGAATGCGACCGTCGGCAATCAAACGTGTGAGAGCCAACCGTGCGACCTCACGGCGGATTGGATGAAAACACGAAAGAAGAACCGCTTCCGGGGTGTCGTCAATGATGACATCAACACCGGTGACGGCTTCCAGGGTGCGGATGTTTCTTCCTTCCCTGCCGATGATTCTTCCTTTCATTTCGTCCGAAGGCAGCTCAACCACTGAAACGGTTCTATCGGGCACGTATTCTCCGACATAGCGTTGCATTGCAACGGCTATGCAGGTTTTGCTGCGCATTTCAGCTTCTTCGGCCGTCTGCTTTTCGATCTCGCTGATTTTTGCAGCGGCCGAGGCTCGGGCTTCATCTATGACCTTGTTTTCCAAAAATTTCCTGGCTTCTTCACGGGTCATGGAAGCCAGTTTTTCCAGGTACTCTTGAGCTTCCTTGAGTTTCTTATCCGCCGTCCGGCCTGCGGATTCCGCGGCCTGCTCTTTTTGCCCGAGGGATCGCTCTTGTTTTTTCAGCGCCTGCTCTCGTCGCTCAAAAGAATCTTCTTTTTTCTGCAGTGCGGCTTCACGGCGGGTCAGATCTTTTTTCTGTCCTGAAAGCTCTTTGCGAAGAGCGGCCAACTCTTCACTTACACGGGCGCGGAGTTCTCTTGCTTTTTCTTGTGCTTCCAGCTTGGAGGAAGCGCGCATCCGTTCTGCCTCGGCCTCGGCTTCTTTAATCGCTGTTTCGGCTTTTTGTTGGGATTCACGGGTTTTGGCCGCCAGTTTTCTGGAGACAAGCCAGTACCCCGAGACGAAACCCAATACAAGACCGAAAAAGCCTAGTATCAGGGCGATGATTGGGTTCATGAAATGTTCCTCAATATGGTAAAGGGATTTCTACTCACCGATGTGTTTGCTCTTTCTCAAAAACACCAGCGAGACGGCCTATCGGCCGGATCCCGGAAATTATTTGTCTAAAACAGCCCTGAAAATGGGTGGGATGATCTCTCAGACCGGAAAAAATACACCGAACCCTTGGAAGGAACTTCTTACAACAAAAACAAACCTTTCGGCTTGTTGAACGCACAAGGCTTCAATTGTATAGACAAGCTGGTTTGCCATGAAGCTGTCTGCGCAAGCCTATACAACAATCCATTTTTTTGACGATTTGTAAAAAGAAATCCGCTCAGTAAAGCCTTTCTTCGGGTTCAGGATTTTTTACGAAACAAAACGGGCTCTTAAAAAGGCCGCCCGAATGCACTTCAAACGATCATCTGAGTCATCTTATATATAGAACACCCGCCCATTGCAGGTGGCAAACCTAAAAAGCTTCCCCCGCCGAAGCCGTGTGAAGAACTCCTCCCAACTGGACTTAGTCCAATTCATGGGATGCCATCCGTCACTTCAGGCGATTCCCTAAAAAGGGTCGCACACCATGACAAAAAATTGCTTCCCTTTTTCGAGGTGTTGGTCAGGATAAGTTTTCACTTCATCACAAACCCGGCAGGGGAAAACTCCTCCTCCTAGCTGCGGGTCTCCGCAAGATTGCGAAGAGCGCTGTCCAAAATGGCCAGCATTCTTTGCGACTTGGTTCGAACCCTGCGCTTCAAATTTTCTTCATCACTTCGTTTCCTGAAAAGATCATCGGCTATGTTCAAAGCAGTTAAAATAGCCAACTTATAGGGAGGGCTGCCACGGGATCCTTCCTGGATCTTCAGAAACCGTTCTTCGACAAACTCGGCCAAATCTGCTAGGTGCCGGGCGTCAGCGTCGGTTTTTATGGCGTATCTTTGCCCGGCTATATGAAGAACGACAGTTTTTGCCAAGGCAACCGTCCAAATCAGGCCACGAGTAATGGCGCAAATGTTTATAAAACCTCTATGGTCAGTAAATCATTACACATTGCCCCTGTCAAGCATTATGAATTTTTGAAAAGCTCTTTCAGCTGATTTGCGAACGGGTTCGGAAGAAGAGTCCAGGAACATTGTAAGCAGTTTCCGTGCTTGAGCACTTGGGATGTTTCCAAGTATTTCACATAGATTCCGGCGGAACATGGAAGCCGAAATCCTTGAAAGAGCAGTTTGCTTGAAACGGCGCTTGATTTCTCCGGAACTCCATTCAGAGGCACACCTGAGGTCTAGCCAGGCTCCGGGATTAGCCGAAGTTTGTTTTCTGCCGACATGCTTGGCGGAAAGTGAGTTCAGAGTGGCGATAGACGGAGAAAGAGGGGGTTGGTTGTGAGGACAGACCGACAGACAGGTGTCGCATCCGAAAAAGCGGTTTTCCAGAGCTGTTGACAGCTTTTTCTGGATGACGCCTCGATGTTCGATCGTAACGTATGAAAGGCAACGAGGTGGCGACAGCTCCTGTTGCGCGGTCAATGCCCCTGTCGGACAAGCATTAATGCAAAGAGTGCATTCGCCGCATGGATCTCCGGCCAATGGTTCGTCCGGCTCGATCTCCAGATTCAGCAAAAGTTCCCCCAAGACGACACGGCTCCCGATACCTGGAACGATAAGACATTTGTTTCGTCCGATTTGACCCAATCCCGAAGATTCGGCCAGACTTCTTTCCAAGATGGGGGCGGTGTCTACACATACTCGGTATTCAGCTTTTCCCGAAGTCCGGAAAACAATTTTTTCCCCAAGGGCTTTGAGGAGATCATGCAAAACTCCATGATAATCAAGGCTTCTGGCATAGCATGCAATGTAACCTTTCAAATCACAAGCCGCTTTCTTGCGATCTCTTTCAGCTCTGGAATCGCAGTCAAATGGTACGGCTATGCATACAACGCTTTTAGTCTTAGGCCACAGGTTCCTCGTGTCCCTTCTTACAGCCGCATTGTTCGACAGGTGAAGCATTTCTGCCGCGTTTCCACCTTGTATCCATTGGTCATATCTTGAAATGTCTTCTTCGGGTGGGCGTGGGCCGGAGATACGGGCGCGGCATGCTCCCAAAAGAGAAGATTCGTCCTTGATCCATTTTTTCAACTTTCCGAAATCTTGCATGCCGAGGTTATGTTCTCTCGCTCCGCTTCGTTGACACCACATTTGACTCGGAGTATTTTATACGCATGTCGAATAAAGCCAAAACATCGTTTTTTTTGATAGTTACATATCTTTGCGCGTGGATGGTTTTTGAAACGGGAACGGCCCTTGCTGACGAAGATCCCGCCCTGGAGCGCGCAAAAAAACATTTTGCCGACGGGCAGGCGAATTACATCAAGAATCGTTTCGCGGAAGCGGCGGACTCTTTTCGTGCAGCATACAAGGAAAAGCCCTTTGCAGCTTTTCTCTACAATGCCGCTGTTTCCTATGAAAAAGCGGAAAACTATACTCAAGCGATAGCTTACTTCAGAAGGTATCTTGAAGAAGCTCCCAAAACCGAAGACGGGACCGCTATAAGGAAACGCATCCAATCGCTTGAAAAGTATATTGAACACCTTGTTTGCAAGCAGGATGAGGACTGCGAAACAGGCAAAGTGTGCCGGGAAGGCGAATGCGTGGCTGCTCCGGAGCCATTGCCCGTTGAGAAATGCACTGAAGACGATGACTGTAAAGGAGAACAAGTCTGCGCTGAAGGCGTTTGCGTTCCAAAGACCGATCCTGTTACGAAAGAATGCACCGACGATAAAGACTGCGGGGAAAACCATGTATGCAGAGAAGGAAAATGCACTCGAAAACCCCGTCCCGCTCCAAAGCAGATAGTGTTGCCACCCATCCAGACAAAAGGTTTGGTTTTGATAGATTCCAAACCCGAGGGGGCGCAGATATGGCTGGACGACAAGATGAACCCCCCTATCGGAGTTACTCCATTCCAGGGAAGTCTTCCAGAGGGCAAATACACGGTGTTGATAGAAAAGAAAGGGTCTAAACCCGAAAAGCGCCGGATAGAAGTCAGCTCCCAAAGAATTCTGGATCTCTACTTCTCCCTGAGCACGGAGCATTACCTGGGTTGGATCGAGGTGACTTCCAATGTACCGGGAGCAGAAGTTTTTATCGATGATTTATCCATAGGCGCTGTGGG
>SLPX01000151.1 GCA_007131745.1 Myxococcales bacterium | reverse complement strand
CGGGGGGGACAGTGGGGAAGAATTACGGCGGGAGGCAGTTGAATTTATGACTCGGCAGAAGGTAAACAACATGGAAGGTATGGTGAACCTTCTAGCGCCCGGGTTTTCATGAAGCCGTGCCCGAATTCCATTTATTAAATTGCAGGGGAACAATCAAAGTCTTGCAAATAGGTGTGTAACGTAGCAAGATCTTGGGGACGCGGAAAGCACGGTGAATCTTCGTGTTTTCGGGTTGCCCTGCAGTGCAGGGAACATGGGGGTCAAGGAGGGAAAGGTTTGACCGGTTCGTTTTCAAAAAGCAAGAGATTCAAGATTGTAAACCGTCTGGGATCCGGAGGGATGGGGGTGGTGTACGAGGCTTTCGACAGCGAAAAGCAGGAAAAGGTTGCGTTGAAAACACTGAAAACAGCGGATCCACAGGCTGTTTTCCGGTTGAAAAATGAGTTCCGGGCGCTTCAGGATATACGGCACAAGAATCTTGTTTCACTGGGAGAGTTATTCGAGTCAGAGGGGCAGTGGTATTTCACAATGGAGCTGGTGGATGGGGTTGATTTCCTGCGCTGGGTCAGAGGAAAGTCGGTTCGGGAAAGTCTCGCGGACAAACACACTTCCGATAGGATGTTGGGTGCGTATGGGTCGCCCGGTGACAACAACACGTCGCCGTTGTGGGACATTCAACAGGATGAAAGAAGTCCGGCCCATGGTGTTGAGGCAGAACGTGAAAATGCAGAGGAGCGGAAAATGGGCGACGGAGGGGTCAGGTTTGATGAACAGCGTTTGAGGGATGCGCTTTTCCAGCTTGTAGAAGGGCTCGACGCGTTGCACTGCTCGGGCCGTGTCCACCGAGACATTAAACCATCCAACATAATGATTCAAAATGACGGGCGAGTGATTCTCCTGGATTTCGGACTTGCCACTTGTGATGATCCCGCGAAATTATCGACTGAACATTCCGGGCCTTTGGGAACGGTAGCGTACATGGCTCCGGAACAGGCATCGGGTGAAAGAATCGGACCCGAGGCCGACTGGTATGGCGTGGGCGTTGTATTGTACGAAGCGCTCACGGGGAAGACTCCCTTCGAAGGTTCCCTGTTCGACATCGTACTTGCCAAGAGTACACTCGATCCGCCCCATCCCCGAGATTTGGTGACCGACACCCCCGCAGATTTGGACGAATTGTGCGTACGGCTTTTGCAAAGAAAGCCTGAAGACAGGCCCGTGG
This sequence comes from Myxococcales bacterium, assembly GCA_007131745.1. Next base: position 4,321 of record SLPX01000151.1, on the reverse strand, counting down.
CACAAGATATTTTCTCACTATTGGATAAATCCAACCGGGGAAAAACAACAACGACGACCCATCGTTACAGAACGAGGGTACCTGTATTTGTCGGACGTAAAAGCGAATTGGATTGTCTCAACCAGTGGTTTGTCGATTCCGTGGATGGTCCGCATACAGTGCTTGTGCATGGAGCATCAGGCTTGGGCAAGAGTGAACTGCTGCGGGTATTTGCTCAAAAGGTGCATGATGATTTCAAGAATGCGGTGGTGCTTTTCGGCCGTTGCTACGAGCAAGAGTCGGTGCCTTTCAAGGCATTGGATGGAGTGGTGGATTCTTTGAGCAGATTGTTACAGAAGATGGACGATCGTACGGCATTGCCGTTGGTTCCCCGGGATGCAGCTTTTCTCCTTAGGGTTTTTCCTGTGCTCGGAAGGGTCGCCATTCTAAACGGGCGTGCGGCGCCGAGGCGTGTTGTTGAAGGCGGTCAACTCGTCCGTTCCCTGGCTTTCGAGGCGTTGAGGGATTTACTGGCTTGCCTTGCAGATAGATATCCTTTGCTTGTAATGGTGGATAATTTTCAGTGGGCTGATGAAGACAGTCTCCGCCTCTTGAAGGTTTTGCTTCAACCTCCGGGGGCTCCTGCAGCCTGTTTCGTATTTTCCCTGCGCACTCCCGTTGATCCGGTTGAAGCCGACGAGGCGGTGAAGAATGTGAAAAAAAGTCTTCTTGTGGATACAGAGGAGATTTCCATCGGCCCTCTTGCGATGGAGACGTCTGTGACTCTTGCATCAAAGCTTTTTACACAACATTCCGACGATGAAACTCAGAGGCTGTTGGCGGAAAAAATTGGTAGGGAATCTGAAGGTCATCCGTTTTTCATTCAGGAGCTGGTCAGGTATGCAGAGGAGATAGGAGGAGAAAGCGAATCTCTAACTCTTGAACAGATGCTTGAGACCAGGGTGAAAGCGCTGGATGAACGGGTCCGTGGGTTTGTCGAGCTGGTGTGTGTTGCCGGAGCTCCGTTGAGGCAGGACATCATAAGCGAGGTAATGGATCTAAAAGGATCTGAAATAACCCGTATTTCGGCTCAGCTTCGCTGGATGAACCTCATTCGCAGCCATGGACCACGGCCGGAGGATTGTGTTGAGCCTTATCACGACAGATTACGTGATTGGATAACAGAAAACATGGATCCGGGCGAAAGAGAAGGTCTGCATCGCAGGCTTTTCAGGGCGTTTGAAAAGTTAGGTAACGCTCCTCCTGAAAAGCTTGCCGTGCATTTACTGCAGGCCGGAGAACGCGATGCAGCGGCGCTCTACAATGCAGAAGCAGCCCGCAATGCGTTTCGACTTCTCGCATTCGACAGGGCGGCGACGCTTTATCGAAACGCATTGGAATCGTGGCCCGAATCCGAAGAACCTTTCCAGGTCGAAGAAAAGAGGAAGTTGAAGGCCGAACTAGCCGAGGCTCTTGCACTCGCCGGACGGGGTGGAGATGCGGCGGAAGCCTACCTTGATGCCGCCGATGGGGCTGACACGGCCACGTCTCTGAGAATGGAGCATCTTGCTGCTTCTCAGCTTTTGATGTCGGGAAGGCTCGAACAGGGCTTGAATATAATGGACAGGGTGGCGAAAAAAATGGGAGTGAGACTTCCGCACACTCCTTTTGGAGCGGTGGTGTCTCTTCTGTGGCGGAGGGTTCACATTCGTTTCCGGGGTTTGCGTTTCAACCTCCGGGATCCGAGCCGGGTGTCTTCGGAAGAGTTGGAGCGTGTGGATCTCTGGAGATCTCTTGCGCTCGGATTGAGCGCTTCCGATAACATGCGTGCATCTGATTTCAATACCAGGTGGGTGGTAAAGGCGCTCAAGGTCGGTGAACCTGTGCGGGTTGTGCAGGCGCTGGCGGTGGAATCCGTGTTTGTTGCAAGCATGGGAAAGCGGGAAACAAAGTATTACAGGAGGCTGGAAAAGAGGGTGAATAGTTTGTTGGAGGAACATGGCTCAGATGAAGCACATGCATATCTTGCAGCAGGCCGTGGATACGGAGCGTTTATGGCCGGGGAGTGGCGCTCCGCGCTGAATGAATTTGAAAGAGCGGAATCCCTGGTTCCGGACAGCCCGAGCGCTTTTCACGAACTTGCTATCATTCGTTTTCCGATTCTTTGGGCGCAGTTTTACCTGGGTGAACTTGAGAACATGACCAACAGGCTTTTGCCCCTGGTTCAAGCAGCACTGGATCGCGGCGACATTTTTGCGGCATCGGGAATGTATTTGGGTCTTGCCAACATTGCCTACCTGAACCAAGGCGGAGCGAAAACGGCCCGCCGTGAAGTGGAAGCAATGATATCGTGGTGGACTGTCGAGGGATATCAGTTGCAGCATTACTTTGCGCTTTTGGCACGGGTTCACATAGCCCTTTTTGAAGGATCCGGCAGGGAGGCCATGGACCTGGTAGAGGCCGACCGGCCGGCGCTGAAGAAATCTTTGCTTTTTCTTATTCCTTCGGTGGGTAACGAAGGAGCGCATCTTCGAGGAAGAGCGCTGGTGGCGGCGGCTTCTGAATCCGAACCTTCCGAGCGGAAGACCATGCTTGCTCGGGCAACGAGGATCGTCAAGCGCTTGGGCCGGAAACGACAGGTTTGGATGCAGGGCTTGGCTTATTTGCTGGATGCAGCGGTTTTGTTTCAACGCGGAAATATCGAACTCGCCGGGGCAAGGCTGGAAAAGGCGGTGCAAGTGCTGGATGAACAGGAGATGGGGCTTTATGGAGCTGCTGCGCGCTGGAGGCTTGCCGATATCATCGGGGGTGAAAGAGGGGACGAGTTTCGCCGGGAGGCTGTTGAATTCATGACGCTGCAGAAGGTGAACAACATGGAAGGCATGGTGAACCTTCTTGCTCCGGGTTTTTTTAATTCATGGATTGCCAATGGTTGAGAAGGGTAAAGAAAGTTGACGGATACGTTTCCTGAAAACGATCGTTTCGAGCTTGTTTCCAAGCTGGGACGTGGTGGTGCAGGGGTGGTTTACGCTGCGATGGATCGGAAGAGCGGAAAGAAGGTGGCTCTTAAGAAATTTAGCGAAGGTGATACGGAAGCTCCATACAATTTGAGGCATGAACTCGAATCGCTTAGGGGTTTGCGTCACAAGAACCTGGTTTCTTACTTGGAGTTGGTGGAGATCGATGGGGAAAAGTATCTGATGATGGAATTCGTGGACGGGGTGGATTTTATTCGATACGTGAAACGGCCGGATCAGAAAAAAGGGGAGAACGGTGCAAGTCGTCGGCAAGAGTTTGATGAAACTAGGTTGCGCGATGCTTTTCGACAGCTTGCCGAAGGTTTGTCGGCCTTACACGAGGCGGGCAGGGTGCACAGGGACATAAAGCCGTCCAACGTGATGGTGGATCGGGACGGTCGGGTTGTTCTCATGGATTTCGGGCTTGCTCTAAAAATGGATGAGTCCGGATATTCAGGGGATCATTTAGGTCCTGTCGGAACCGCCGCGTACATGGCTCCAGAGCAGGCTTCAGCGGAAAAAGTGGGTCCGGGCGCGGATTGGTACAGCGCTGGAGTGATGCTTTATGAAGCGCTTACCGGCAGGTTGCCTTTCGAGGGGAATGCGTACGAGATCATCAATGCAAAACATTCCGATACCGCGGAGAGACCGCGGTCGCTTTCAGGAAAGATCCCCGAAGACCTGGACGAGTTGTGCATGAGATTGTTGCAAAGGGATCCCGGCAAGCGACCCGATGCTTCGATCGTAATAACGGTGTTGAGCGGACACGGCACAGGCAGGCGAGAGCTGGATGCGGCTCTCTACAAGACGAGAACCTCCGTATTCGTGGGTCGTGAAAAGGAGCTTGATTTCCTTTTTAAGAAATTCAAGAGGTCTGCTACAAAAAATACAGCAGTGCTTCTTTACGGTGGATCGGGGCTTGGAAAGACCGAACTCTTGAGAAGTTTTTGCCGAATGGTTTATGCCGATTCAAAAGAAACAGCATTGCTTTTCGGCGTGTGCAGTCCTACCGAGCCTGTGCGATTCAATGCATTTGACCGCGTGATCAAAGATCTTGAGCGATATCTTAAAACATTGGGGAAAGAAGAGATCCAGGCTGTTTTTTCGAGTGATAATTCGTCTCTTGTGAGGGTCTTTCCAATTCTTTCCCGTGTTGAATTTCCGGATGGAGAAAATTCGCTGAGCCGTTTTTCCGATGATGTAGAACAATTACAAGAACTCTATTTGAAAGTAGTGGCACCGGCTTTTACCTCTGTCTTTTTTATTCTGCTCACAGTAATCATATCGGCACACTTTTCTCTTTTGCTGGCAGCCGTTTTGTTTAT
>SLPX01000373.1 GCA_007131745.1 Myxococcales bacterium | reverse complement strand
TGAGTTGGCGGCGAAGTTGGACATAAAGATTCTCGCTCTCGGAATCGGTTCCAGGAGCGGTGATCTGGTGCCACTTGTAACCGACGATGGAGAAGTCGTCGGAACCATGAAAGATCCGGAGGGAAAACCCGTCGTCACCCGTTTGGATGAAGAGACCTTGATCAAAATGGCTGAAATAACAGAGGGACGATATTTTAGGGCTACTCCTGCTGATTTTGGTATGAGGAAAATTCTAGACGAGATGAAAGGTTTGAAAAGAGCCGAGACCAGAGCGCGGATGAGGCGAAGACGCGTTGAACAATACCACTGGTTTTTGTTTCCCGCTCTTTTCCTCCTTCTTTTGGAGCTTACATTGAAGGATAGAAAGTCGAGCGGTTCCTGAGCAAATGGCTTGCGAGCTTGAGCCGCCTCGACAGGTATGCCCGGTATGATAGAGTTTCTTATGGATGGAGACGGGATAAGATGTCTAACAATAGGATGAATAAAAGCGCTGGTGTATTTTGGATTATGGTGATGTCCTTTTCCGTATTGCCCGGATGGAGTTTTTTACAGAGACCCAACCGGGACGTGGAAAGCGGCAACGGGATGCTGGCCCAGGGAAAAAGCGAGGATGCCCTGGATGCATACGACAGGGCGTCCAAAAGCCTGGGGCGCATACCGGAGCTGAGTTACAATCGCGCGCTTGCTTTGATGGGCGCCGGAAAACCGGAAGAAGCGGTAAAAGAGTTCATGGAAGCATCCACCAAGGGAGACAGCGCTCTAAGGTTGAAGGCTCGTTACAATCTTGGAAACGCTTACACCAAGATGTCCAGAACGAAGGTGGAGGAAGGCAACAAGAAGGTGCTCGAAGCATCAGAGTTGTTTCAAAAGGCGAGGGAGGCCGGTTTGGAGCGGGACGGTGAGCCGCCGCAGGAAGCTTGTGAAATTTTGAGACAGGCTGCGGCAACGTACAAGGAAGCTGCGGAAAAACATGTCGCAGCGAGGTCGCTTTTAGAGAAATCTGTGGGCGAGTACCGAAATGTGTTATTGAGACAATCATCCCATTTCAGAGCGAAGTGGAACTTGGAGTTGGCCGTGAGAGGAATGGAGGTAGCTGATTCGGTTAAGGAAGAGGCGGCGCGCGTGGCTGCGTTATACGCTGAACGTTGTGAACAGGACAAGCAAGACAAGCAAGACGACCAAGATCAACAGGACAAGAAGGACAAGCAAGACGACCAAGATCAACAGGACAAGCAGGACAAGCAAGACGACCAAGATCAACAGGACAAGCAGGACAAGCAAGACGACCAAGACCAACAGGACAAGCAGGACAAGCAAGACCAAAAGGAAGATAAGCAGCAGGATCAACAAGATCAGCAGGAACAACCCTACGATCCGAAAGAGGAAAGGCGGCGTGAAGCAGAGCGGGCCCTTGACAGGCTTGAGAGACAGCAAAGGGAGCAGCGAAGGGAGATACAAAAATCTCAAATGCCTGCCGGAAGACCACCGGTGATGGATTGGTGAGAGTTCAGAGCAGAATTATGATTTATTCGATTCGCTCCATATACTTGGCCGCGCTGATTGTTTCATCGGCCTTGTTTCCGGCCGGCTTGTTCGCCCAAAAACCTGCGGGAAGCGGGGCAAACGCCAGGGTGGAAATAAGCGCGGAAGTGTCTTCTCGTAGAATATCTCGGGATGACATCGTGGTTTTGGATGTGACCGTGACGACGGTGGTGCCTGTAAGAGGAGGGACGCTTGGAGGGAGCGGTTATGACGAATTCATCGAGCCGGCGATGGAAGGTTTCAACGTTTCGGGTACGAGTACTTCTCAGTCCACCCAGATAACATTTGGAAGCGGAACCGCTGAAAAGGTTACCTCCCATACGCGAAAGTACAATCTCCGTCCAACAAAAACCGGGAAACTCAGAATAGGGCCGGCCACGGTCAGGGTCGGAAACAGGCGTTATTCGTCCAGGCCCATTGTTGTAGAAGTATCTGAAGGTCAGGTTCCTCCGCCCGCGGGACCCTCAACAGATGTCGTTCCCCCGGCCGAGGATGGCTCGGTTTTCGTCCAGGTTCATGCAGACAGGAAGACGGTTTATTTGGGAGAGCAGATAAACCTGAGTTGGTTTGCTTATCATGAGAGCCAATTGGTTGGTTTTGCCCCGGTTCGGATCCCCTCCTTTGATGAATTTCTCGTTGAAGAGATCTACCAGATTGGCCCAAAGACCAGGTCCGAGCGCCGGGTCATAGAAGGAAGGGAGTACGGGGTTACTCCGCTATACAAAAAAGCCGTGTTTCCGAAAAAAACAGGAACACTCAAGATTTCTCCTCTCGAGGTCAGGCTGGAGACAGTCAGAACAAGGTATCAATTGCGGCGTGAAGCGGTCCAAAGGCGATCTGCTCCAGTGGAACTGGAAATAAAACCGCTTCCAGTGGATGGTCGGCCCGATGGATTTTCTCCATACAACGTCGGGGATTTTTCCATTTCATCTTCGGTTGACCGTAACAAGGTCAAGGCCGGTGAAGCGATTGTGTTGAAGCTGGTAGTCGAAGGAAAGGGACACCCCGCGGACTTGGAAATTAAACCACTCGAGGAAATAGAAGGGTTCAAACTGAGGCAATCGGAACCCGTGGTCGAGGTGGAGTCCGGGGATGTTATCAGAGGAAGAAAGGTTTTTGAATACGTACTAATTGCTGTTGAAAGCGGGAAACGAGAGATTCCCCCGGTTGCGTTGGCATATTTCAACCCTCGAAGTGAGTCATACCATGTGGCGGAAACGCAACCGCTTACCGTTGAGGTGGAAGGAGATCTCAAGACGGATACCCTTGACGGGGCGGCGGCCGGGGAAGTGAATGTGTTGATGCGGTCTATCAAGCCGATAAGGACGAAAGCAAGGATCCGAAATCGTTTGGGATATAGGTTTCATTCTACATGGTTTTTCAATTTGCTGGTTTTGTTTCCCCCTGCGGTGTTGCTTGGTGTGTTTTTCTTTTTTCGTTTGAGGGAAAGGTTCAACCGGGAGACGGATGCCAAGCGTTGGCGAAGGGTCAAGGGAAAGATCCGACAAAGGTTCAGAACAGCGCGAAGAAAAATGCTGGATGGAGACGGATCCGGGTTTTTTGCCGAGGTTTCACGTGTTTTGCTGGAGATTGTAGGCGAGAAGCTCGGGGAAAATGTACGCGGTCTAACCAGTGATGAGCTTCAAGATCTTCTCCTTTCAAAGGGTTTTGGAAATGATCTGGCGGAAGAAGTGATTAGGGAGCTGCAGGTTTGTGATTTTGCACGTTTTGCAAAGGCCGCATCAAGCACCGAGGAGATGGAGGAGACACTTAAGAGAGTGCGGGGTGTTTGCGGCAGGATAGAAAAAACCAGGAGAGTGAAAGCCGATTCGGCTGAAAAGCAATCCAATGGAAAATAAAGGATTCTACAGAGTTTCGTGTAAAAAGAGTCTCTTCGTGCGTTACTCATTGTGCGCGACGGTTCTTGCGCTTTTGTGTTTTTCAAACAGCGTGGCCGCAGGAGATTCGCCCGGGAGTTTGTTTAATAGAGCCAATGATGCCTATCTGGAGGGAAGGTACGAGGTTGCCGCTGGATTATACGAGAGAATCGTGTTGCATCAAAACATCTTTCATGAAGACGTATTCTATAACCTGGGGAATGCTTATTTTCGAATCGGGCAATTGGGACGCGCTGTATACAATTACGAACGCGCGTTGCAGATAGCTCCGGGGCATAAATCGGCCGCGTTCAACCTGGAAATTGCCCGAGAGGCTTCAAAGAGAAAGGCCGGCGACGAAGTGGTCGGTCCGTTGATGGATCCCTTCTGGGTAAGGATGGTTTCGGCTTTGACTCCCAAGACCATGGTTTTCTGGTTTCTTTTGTTCTGGTATCTCTGTTTCGGGTTTTTGGTTTCTCTTTATTTCCTGAAAAAAGGGGTTAAAAGAGTTTTGGCTGCAAGTGGAGGAAGTCTTTTCGGGATCGCTGCGCTTGTGTTCGGACTCCTGCTTGCAGGCCGATTTCACTATGATCGTAACGTGCCACAGGGTATTGTTCTTGAAAATGTCGTGGAGGTGCGCGAGGGTCCCCGTTCAAATGCCGTGTCCTCGTTCAAAATTCACCAGGGCTTGAAGATCCGCCTGTTGGAGTCGGACATGGAGTGGTATAAAATACAGTTGGCTAATGGGTTGGAAGGTTGGGTTGAGCGTCGTACAATTGGAAAGCTGTGAGGTCCGGTATTGATATTACGTGTAAAGAATTCAACGACCCTGCACTACGATGTAATGAAGTTTGTCGCAGCTGCGCTGTTCTTACTTTTTTTTCCAGGTATCGCATGGGGCGGATCCAGAATGGATTCGGAGGCGGTATCCGATGACGGACATTTAATCGAGAATTCTGAAGATTCCGATTCCCTTGAAGATTACGACCATGATGGGCAATCCGGGGATCCTGAAGCCGGTCATGAAACGGGACGGGATGTTGGTGAATCAGATCCGGAAGGTGAAAACGGACTGATTCAGCGGGACGATGCCAAGGACTATTCCGCGGATGAACAAACGGATTCTGAAGAAGAAGATGAAGAAGAGATCCTCGATACGGAGGGTGAAGCTCCGTTTCGCCGACGTCGACCTTCCAAACGCACCCCGCGGCCCATAGGAGCGATGGAGAGGCTCTGGGTTCTGGATGTCGGGTTCGGTTTAGCTGCTCCCTTGAAGCCGGACAAGGGACAACCCCGTCTGGGGGTTCACATTCGTCTCGGAGCGGGCCGGAGACTGACCCTTGCCGGCAATTTTTCCCTATGGCTTGGATTCGGTGTCGTCTTTCACTCGGTCACAAAGGAAGATTCAACCATACTCAATCCCGAGGATGAAGTTCAGAGTCAAGTGAAATGCGAAGACAGCAAAGGAGTTTCCTTGTGGACCCTCCATGCCAATCTTTGGGGTGAATGGGCGTGGTGGAGAATAAGGTTCAGGCTTGGTGCGTTTTCAGGCGCTGGTTATGGAGATTACACTCAATTGAAGCAATTCGTGGATGCATCGGGTTCCGATTTGATTGGGTGTGAAACCGAAGAAATGAACAGATGGATGGGGGTTGCCGGAGGATGGACAAGGTTGGGGTGGGCTTTTAGTAAAAAGGCTGAAGCCGGTTTGCTTCTTGGTTCGACCTTTCTGTTCGGAACCAGGCGTTTTCATTTCTTCGACGTGGACGGTGATTCCCGTGCCTTGGACGTGTTTTCGCATATGTTTGAGGCAGGCGCCTATTTTTCCCATCGATTCTAAACACGCTCGCATTTACCGCCGATCCATCCCGCCATGCTGCGTCGCTCGCTGCGGTGCCTGCTCACGTACATCAAGTACGCTGCGCCGGCCCCTCGCTTGCTCCTTGCCTGGCGAGCGCCTCGGCGGCCCTGCGAGCGTGTTGTCCAAATCGCATTTACCGCCGATCCATCCCGCCATGCTTTGCTATCTGCGGCCCTTTATCTCGGGCGCTTCCTTCAATGTTGTTCCGAGGATGCGCGATGCCAGGGCCAGTTGGCTTAGAACACACCTTCCGGCTTGCATAGGC
>SLPX01000181.1 GCA_007131745.1 Myxococcales bacterium | reverse complement strand
TCTCCCTCTCCCTCTCCCTCTCCCTCTCCCTCTTCCTCTTCAGTAGCCGCTTCAGAGGCGAGAACTTCCACTTCCTTTATGAGTACGGTTTCAAGCGGCACGTCCCTTGGCAAGGGACCCTTGCTTCCGGTTTTGACGTTCCTGATCTTGTCCACGACATCCATCCCTTCCGTGACGCGTCCGAACACTGCATAACCGAAGCCCGGGCCGGGACCTCGATGGTCCAGGTTGGGGTTGTCCTGCACGTTGATGAAAAACTGTGCGGTTGCGCTGTCCACTACCTGGGTTCTGGCCATTGCTATCGTGCCGCGCGTGTTCTTGAGACCGTTGTCGGCCTCGTTCTTGATAGGGGCGTGAGTGGATTTCTGCTGTAGATCCGGAGTGAATCCTCCGCCCTGGATCATGAAATTGGAGATTACGCGGTGGAATATCGTTCCGTTGTAGTGACCTTCTTCCACGTAGCGCAGGAAATTTTTCACGCTTATGGGCGCCTTGTTTTTGAAGAGCTCAATCTTGATGTCGCCCATGGATGTCTTCATAAGGACCATGGGGTTCTCTCCCTTTTCTTCAACCGATGGGGTTTCTTGGTCCCAGTCCGGGCGCGCCTCTCCTGTCGCGCCCGTCTGGGTGTCGGGCTTTTCGTCCTCTTGGGTGGGCTTTACCTCGGTTTCACTCCTCCCGGTTCTCCTGGTGCACCCCAAGGGCAGGGTGAGGAGTCCGGCGAGCGAACATGCAGTAAGAAACTTGTAAAACTTAATTTTCTTCATTTTTCTACCTCTCTCCTTCCTGTGAGCGTCTTTCGGTGCGCTTTTTCGAAGTTTTTAGGATGAAAAGAAAAGGATTGCAACAGGTGAAATCATGCGACGGAAACTACGAACAGGCTCGCCCGATCCCGGATCCTGTGGCGGGATGTTGAGGCCTTTATTTAGCAGTCTCCGGAACCGCTTGATGTTTTGAAGTCTTGCCGAAAATTTCTTTTTGTGGATTATCAACTGCATGTGTCCGAGAGTGAAGATGACTGAGGCCCGGAGGCACAAGAACTTCTGGGTCTATATGAACACCAGGCCGAACCTTGTCACCGAAGTGGTGTTTATATTTCCGGTGTTGCTTTTCTATCACTTCGGCACCCACCTGACTCCCGTGAGAAACGGGGTGGACCTGGTATCGGTTCTTTTGGCCGAACTCTATGCACGCGTCCCCTGGACAGTGTTCGCGGTCAATGGGCTGCTCGTTGCGCTGTTTTTCGTGTTCTATCTATCGGCCCGGAAGAAAGAGGATTTCAAGATCAGGATGTTCGGCGCCGTTTTCCTGGAAAGCCTTGTCTATGCATTGACAATGGGCACGGTGATCGTGGTGCTTATGGTGTTTGTTTTCCGGATCAAGCCTCCGGGGCTGCTTCCGGGAACAGCGTCGGAGTGGTTCGACATTCTCTTTATCTCTGCGGGCGCCGGTTTGCACGAAGAACTGGTTTTCAGGCTTTTGATCTTCGGTGGGATGGTATACCTGCTGGAGGAACACACCAGCGTAAGCAGCTTCTGGGCTGTTTTGCTGGGACTTGCCGTATCCTCGGTTCTTTTCGCGCTTGCGCATCACGTTCCGCCACATGGAGAGCCGCTTGGATTGTGGCCTTTGGTATACAGGATTCTGGCCGGGGTTTTCTTTGGAATTCTTTATCGTTACCGGGGGTTGTCGATCGCTGTATATACGCATATGTTCTATGATGTGTACGTGTTGGGTTGGTTGGCATGAAACCGGGCTTTGTGAAGGTTTATAAAACAAGTGAACGGGAAATCTACTTTGAGATGAAGGGAAAAACCGGAGGATTATAAAATGGATTCAACATGGAGTCGGATAGTTCAATTTCTGAAAGATCACCCCAGAGGCATCTTTGGGTTTTTCGGCGTGGTTTTAGGTATAGTGGTGATGGTTCAGAACGGACATTCGGTTGAGAGCCATCTCTTGTTTTGGACGATTAACATGCCCATGGTTGTTTTTGCCGTGTTTTTCATTTTCGTGGGGTATTTGGGGGGCAAAGGTCTGGAATGGTGCTGGAACCGGCGGAAAAGAAAAAAGAGTTGATTCTGTTTTTGAGTCTGTTCTTGTTACTCAGGCTCACGCTGACGGATAAATGTTTTTTTTTGGCCGGATTTTTGTTCCTCGATTGTTTCAAGACGTTTTATCGCTTCTTCAAGAGTATCTTTTATGCAATCGTTTGAGCGTTTTCTTCCGTATGAACGCCAGGGTTTTCGGACCAATGCAGCACGAAGAGCAGGGAGCGCTTCTACATCTTCGCTGAGCATCAGTTGTTTGGCGGCTTCACCTCTTTCCGCGCAGTGGGGTGAATCCCGCAGCATCAGCTCGTAAAAACGGTTTTTTTTCACCTTGTCTCCGAAACCGTGTTTTTCCGCTATCAAGAGGGTCGCCCGCAGTATCTGGTAATTGTTCAACTCCTCGAAGCTGCGAACCAAGATATCCAGGGAATCTTCGGCAAGAGAATCCTCGATGAATTCGACGGCCGCTTTTCTGTGCTTGCGGATCTTTGAAGTGAGTAAAAGAAAAACGTCTTCCTGCAAACGCTTGTCCTTTCTCAAAACAGGTTCCAACTCCACCGCTCTGGCGTACCTATTCAACCCGGTGGAGATGTTTTTCAGCATTATTTGGGCGCGGCCTACCAGGTAATGGATGTATCCGATTTCTTCGTGTTCCTTGAGCAGGGGCTCAAGAATTTTCACGGCTTGCTCGGGTTTCACCGCGTTGATGTGGGCTCTTGCTGTGCGGACCTGCTTTCTTGCCTGCTCATCCAGTCCTGCAAGCAGGTTCTTGTCCATGGCTTCTTCTTTTGCTGCAATTTGGTCGACCGGGCTGTCTTTTTTATCGCTCCTGAATACAAAAAACAGGGCCGCGGCGGCAACAATCAACAAAACCGCTATTGTGGCGGCTATATGAAACTTCTTTTTGGAAGCGGCCGGTTTCTTTCCCACGGCAGTGATCTCAAGCGGGTTGACCCCAGTGGGTTGACTCTGTGACGGCCAGAAAGTCACGGCCCGGTGTTCCATCGGCAGGGCGCTGAGATCATTGTATAGTTCCATTGCCGTTTGGTAACGATCGTCCGGGTCTTTCGCCATGGCCTTCAGGATGACTGTATCGAGATCCTCCGGGATTTCCGAGATCGGCAAAACATTGGTGATCGGTTTTGGGTCGGCTGAAATGTGCTTCTTGATAAGTTCCATTCGGTTTTTTGCCTTGAATGGACGCTCGCCGGTGACAAGCTCGTACAGAATCACTCCCACTGTGTAAAGATCCGCGCGGATATCAGCGGGATCGCCGGCGGCTTGTTCCGGAGACAAGTACTCGGGGGTTCCGAAAACCGTGCCTGCGACGGTGAGGGGTTTTTTGTCTTCTGATGAATCTTCCAGGATCTTTGCTATTCCGAAATCCAGAATTTTGGTGTTTTCCGAAGCGGAATCCGGGTTCATAACCATAATATTGTCGGGTTTAAGATCCCTATGAACCACCCCAAGGGAGTGAGCATGATCCAAAGCCAGCAGAACCTGCCTCACCAGATGAACGGCTCTCCCAGGTTCCAAGCGACCTGTACGCGCTATAAGGTCGCCCAGAGGCTCTCCGTCGATGAAATCCATTACCAAAAAAAGCAAGTGGTCCTTGGTGCTTCCGAAATCAGTGACCCTGACGACGCCGGGATGGTCCAACCGGGACATTGAACGAGCTTCTCTTTCGAAACGCTTTACAACGCCTTCAATAGCTCCAAGTTCGGGTAGAAGGATCTTAACAGCGACGTCTTTTTTCAGCCCTATGTGTTCCGCCCTGTAGACGACCCCCATTCCTCCCTCACCGACCCGGTGATGAATAAGGTAACGGTCGGCCACGATTTGTCCGACAAGCGTGTCTTTGCGTGTTTCCACCGATGGTTTTTCGGTCGTCACCTTTTTGCTCGAAGACGATGATTTTTTTTCGCCGGGTTCCGATATCAGGGCTTGTGTCGCGGGTGTTGTGGTTTTTTCGTGTTTTTTTGCATCATTTTCTTCCGGCCGGAGTATTGATTCTTGTTCAGGCGCGGGTGTTTGCAGTTCCGTGGGAGCTATCGAATCCTTTTGATTGTTCTTATGCGTCCGTGAAGATATCTCGTCTATAGATCCACCCAGGTCGTTTGTAGGCGTGGAAAGTGATTTGTCTTGACTGGTTTTTTTGTTATCGGTCATCGCTCAAAACACGCTTCAATCAATGTCGGGATCCGGGCATTGGAAAGCCTAACCGTGACCCGGCGACACAACAGCGAGGATCTCTCGTTCCGGGTTCAGAATGATTCGGGCTAACGCCTGAACCTCATCGGCTGTCACCGAGAGTATTTTGTCTCTGTATTTTGTATGTTCATCCGACCCAAGTCCATATAATTCGTTTAACACGATGCTGCCGGCCAACGCAGAGCGTCTCTGCAACGATATTGCGTGGTTGCCGGCCAGACGGTTTTTTGTTTCCTCCAGTTCGTCGGATGAAAGAGCTGTTTTTCGAATCTTTTCCAATTCATAACGAATGGACGAAACGGCTTCATCGATTTTTTCCGGCGAGGTGGCGATGTACAGGGACAGGAAGCCGGGGTCCAGACCTTCGATGTTGTTTGCGCTTACGTGATAGGCTAATCCCTTTTTGTCCCTGAGTTGGCGAAACAGTCGTCCTCCCTGGCCGGCCAAGACAGCGGTCAGCGTCTCCATGGCAAAACGTTTTTCGTCGCCTATAGTTAAACCTTTGAATCCGATGATGATGTGAGCTTGTTTGCGCTGCTTTTTTACATGGATCGTTTTAGACTGAGAAATATCCGGCACCGCTTTTTCTCGTATGATACCCCTGCTGTGCGATGCTTTCGAATGATAGAACTGTTCAATCGCATCTACGACCTGATCGGGATCTACATCACCCACCACGCAAAATAATCCATCTTGCGGCCTCATGAAGCGCCGCTGAAAAGAGCGGAGATGCTTGCCTGTAATCGTTTCCAGCGATTTTTCGTCGCCCTGGATCGACATGCCGTATGGATGGTCGCGGTAGAGCGCCTTTCTGAACTCCCGGTATGCCTGGAACGCTGGGTTGTCTTCCCGTGACCTGATCTCGTCGATGATATTCTTTTTTTCTTTTTCAAGTTCGCTCGATTCAAGGAGAGGATGCAAAAGAGTGTCCCCTATGACCGTGAAAGCTTCGGTCCAGTTTTCCGAAAGAGATTCAGCCCTCAGGCCGATGGTATTTCGCCCTGCGGCACCCGACATGCCGCCCCCCAAACTCTCGATTTTTTCAATTCCTTTGTTGCCGGGAAAGCCGGAGCTTCCTCGGGACAGCATTCCTGCAAGCAGGTTGAAAATTCCGTTGTTTGATGGTTTTTCAGCTCTCAATCCTCCCAGCCATACTGCGCGAAACGCTGCCACGGGCACGGAGGGATCGGGCATTATCAACACTCTGGTTCCGGATGTTGATGTATATTTATAAATCCCTGATTTGGCTGGTTTCAGGTTGCTCGCCGGTTTTTTTGCGCTTGAACTCTTGGCGCTT
>SLPX01000360.1 GCA_007131745.1 Myxococcales bacterium | reverse complement strand
TCACGTTTTGCTGACTTATCGATGCACCCACACATGCAGGCATTGTTTTCATTTCGGTCATCAAAAAAACACCAGGGTAATGTCCTCTTCACAGGTCAAACGCTGCCTTGAATCAATAAAGACCGTCCCATCCGTAAAGTGGGTGTTTTTCGAAGGAGGCGAACCAACACTCTATTTTCCTCTTCTCATGGAGGCACTGCACGCCGCCGGTGAAATGGGATTGAACACAGCTATCACCACGAACGGATATTGGATTACCTCTGTAAGAGACATGATTCCTTGGCTTCGAATGTTCAGGGATGTAAAACTGAAACTTCTGCAGATAAGCATCGATGAACTTCACGAAAATCTCAGGCTGGAACCTCTGCAAGAGGATATCCGGGCAGCGGCTGAGCAGGCGGGTCTTCTATGTGAATTTATAGGCGTATCCGTTCCTGAACCAAACGCTGAACCTGTCGAGGCCCGCAGGGGCGAACCCATAACCGGCGGTAACATCGTGTTCAGGGGCAGGGCAGCTTACCGCCTGGTGGCTCCTCAGGCCACGTGGCTCTGGTCTTCTTTTGACGAATGCCCCCATGAAAACCTACGAGATCCCTACAGGATCCACATCGAACCTTACGGCAACATCATGATCTGTGACGGCATCTCGATAGGCTCGATGAAAGATGGGGACCTGAAGACATTATTGGAGAAATATGTTCCGGAAGAACATCCCATAGCAGGCCCCATTATGGAAGGAGGTCCCTCCCGCCTTGTTAAAGAATTCAATCTCGAACATGAGGAAGGATATGTGGATGCATGCCATCTCTGCTACGAAATGCGTTCGCTTCTCCTAGACAAATTCGAGTCTGAACTCGCCCCGAAATTTCTCTATGGAAACAGGAGCGCAAAATCAAGGGGAGGACGGGGAAATGGAAACGCCGGAGGTGGTGGTAATCGTCGCGGTGGAAGGTCCATGGGAAACCGGCGCGGTCGTGGATCCGGACGGAGTGGAAACCGAAGACGCGGGCCTGCTGAAGGATCGAGCGAGGATCGATCTAAAGAAAATTCTGCAAACGAAATCATCGATCCTCGCGAAAAAGAGGTTGATGCCGAACGGCCGGAATGATCAAATCTGTAAAGATTTGGAAGAAGCCGGGATCAGAGGAAACCCGAAAAATCAAACAAAGAACTTCCGATAATGTATATTATGTTAACTTTTGTTTTAGCCCGAGAAATATGACCTATCACCGCCCCCTTCTTCGTCTTTATTGAGTTTTTTCCCAAGCTTGTTTGAACGTCACGTCGAAATCACGAAGAGCATTCCTGGTTTTTTTCCTGCCGGTCACACGTTTGATCGATTCCTCCACGTGAGCAATCATATCCTCGGCTGAAAACGGTTTTAACAGAAAAGAAGCAGCGCCCCACCTGAGAGCGTCAACCGCGGAATCGGCAGCAGTAAAACCTACAACGTAAATGGATTCGGCCCCGGGGCACTCTTCCGAAAGTTCTTTGATGAGATCAATAGCGTTGTAATCGGAAAGTTCGTTGTCAACGATGAAGATATCATAAGGCTCCCCCTTTGTTATGGCCAGCGCCTCGGCTGCAGTTGAAACCTTATGAGCGGACATTGACTGATGATTGCATAATTCCCGGAAAATCGGCTCCCCCTGGCCCGTTGTATCACTGTCTACAACAAGCACCTTTACCTTTTCAACGTGCTGAGGTCCCTCCTCCGATGGATGTTGCTCAAGTTTGGAGATCCTGGCTATTTCCGAGACAAAAGTATCAACAATATCCCTGAGTTCAAGAACCGCAGCGGAACGCCCAAGAATCTTTAAACCACGTTGGACCTGTCTTTCCAGTTGCGCGCCCAATTCCTTGGCATCATCTTTGAGTAAGACTACTCCGCGATAACCAAGATCCATCGCCTCAACAAGGGTTTCAGGATCAGGGTTTTTAACTGCCAGGATCGGGTATCCGTTTGTCCCCCACAGCCGGTTCAGCGAATTGGAAATCTCTTTCCATGAACTGTCATCTCCGCCCGTGGACTCAACAAGAACCACCACCGGGCCTGAGTTCCCTGCTTCGGATGTCAATGCATCATTGGATGAAAAAATTCTGCTTTCAATACCGGCATCTTTCAACCTTGCTGCGAGTCGATCACCGGTCTCCTTTGAAGACGACAACACCCAAACTTTACATTTCATGTTAGACACCTTGCTTGAACGGCTGCCCTTAAAAGTATGAATTCCGGCGCAAGCCGGATGACGCCCCCGGGGTGACTCGAACACCCGGCCAACGGTTTAGGAAACCGCTGCTCTGTCCGACTGAGCTACGGGGGCAATAATTTTTTGTGACTAGAAGATGCCTAAAAACCCAAGCGGGGTCAAGTTCAAACTCGCTTCAGCCACTAAGGAATCAACATAACACCGGCTGATAATTTTGCCGGCTCAGTCGACAAGAGAAAACACTGGAATGTCGCCCAGCGCTTTTCGGCCGTCAAGATCCTTTAGTTCAACCACAAAAGCAGCTCCAACGATCTTTCCGCCCAGCTTTCGGATCAATTCGACGGTTGCACCCGCAGTGCCGCCGGTTGCCAGCAGATCGTCAACCAAAAGCACGTTTTCTCCGGGTTTCACTGCATCCTGATGCATTTCCACTGTGTCGCTTCCGTATTCAAGATCATAACTGACCTGCACGGTTTTCCAGGGTAATTTACCCGGCTTTCGAACAGGGATGAAACCTGTTTTCAGTCTATCGGCAAGAGCGCATCCAAAGATGAAGCCTCTTGATTCAACAGCCGCTATCTTATCCAACTTTTCTCCCCTGTACTGTTCTTCAAGCAGGTCCAGCGTGGCTCTCAGCGCATCAGCGTCGCCCAGCAAAGGAGTGATATCTCTGAAGAGAATCCCGGGTTTCGGAAAATCAGGCACGTCCCTGATGGCATTCTTTACCGTTTCCAATTTCTTGTTGTTCATTTCTCGTTCACCTTTGTCTGTTTATTGTATAATTGCGTACTCTTATGAGTAAAAATCTTGATTTTGAATTAAATTTACCGTTCTTCTAGAAACGACTTTAACTACAGACCGTCAACATGCAAAAATCACGGACTAATCCGAGTCGCCCTATTCCGCTTTTTTGTTTCCGGCCGCTCTTTCCAGAACAAAAACAAGCCCCACACCCGCTATAAAAAGCAATAAAGAAACTAAAACCTCAGTGTTGAAAACACTCGGAAGTCTGTTGGCTTCCTCCAAAGGAATCTGCTTGTCTCCTGCCTCCATCCAGGCTGTGACTTCCCGCCAGGGCCAGAGTTTTCGCAGAGAACCCAACATCAGGCCACCGAGCGCTGCCATGGTTTCAGCTTTCCGTTTGGCCAGAAAATACCCGAGCACCCTTGCCAATCCGAGAATTCCAACTATACACCCTGCACCGAAAACGGAGAGGGGCAGTAAAGTTTCAATTCTTCCTCGATAGACGAGATCTTGTACCAATTCCAAGATGTAAGTGTATTTTCCGAGAATGAGGAGAATGAATGCACCGCTGAGTCCCGGTAAAAGCATTGCCATGAAGGAAACCACACCGGTAACAAAGATGAACCACAGGGAGTCGGGGGTCTCCAATGGCAGAAGACCTACAAGAAAAAACGAACCCGCCGCGAACAAGACTCCGGACACAATGGTCGTAGCGGACCACTTCTGGATTTCTCTCGCCAACACCAGGGATGACGCCAGGATAAGGCCGAAAAACAAACCACATACCGGAGCCCGGTGGCGGTCGAGCAGGTAAGGAACCACGCGTGCAAGGCTCACGACCGCAAGCATAATGCCTATTGAAAGCGGTACAAGAAAACGCCAGTGAAGAATCCGGAACGCCTTTTTCCATTGGAACCGCAGGATGCATGTGAGGAATTCAAGGTTCACCGAACGAATTGCATTGACGAGTTCCTCGTAGATTCCGTGCACAAGAGCCATGGTGCCGCCTGATACACCCGGAATCACATTGGCGGTACCCATAGAGAAACCATGTGCAACATGAACGGCTGCTTTTTTCCACTTGAAAACGGTTTTCTCGTCTCCGGTCTTTTTCTCCATGAAGTTCATCCAATCGTGGAACTTTAATTCAAGCGCTCCAACCGTGTTTTCCTCGAAGATCCACAAAACGGCACAAGATGTCTTCTTCCCTGATCATCTCCTCCCCTCGTCTCACGACCACAGAGAGGGTCTGTTGAAATTGGTCTCCCGTGGGGATGACCAACCGCCCTCCATCAGACAACTGTTCTTCCAACGCTTGGGGGACTCCGGGCGCCCCTGCCGAAACCAGTATTCCGTCAAACGGCGATTTGTCAGGCCATCCCCCTGAGCCGTCAAAACAAGCGGTCTCCACGTTCCTGTATCCGAGCTCCTGGAGATTGCGTCGGGCCTTCTCGGCGAGCTCCGGAACCAACTCCACGGCAAAAACTTTTTCGACCAGCCTGGACAAGACCGCGGCCGCGTATCCACAACCGGCCCCTATCTCGAGAACTGTGTCTGAGGGTTTTGGTTGGAGCAACTCAGCCATGTATGCGACCATGTAAGGCTGTGATATGGTCTGCCCGTTTCCTATGGGAAGCGGATGATCACCGTAGGCTTTTTGAATGCGATCGGGCGGAACAAAACGATGCCTTGGAACTTCCCTCATCGCATCCAGCACTGCTGCATTTGTGACTCCCCTCCGTACGATCTGCGTCCTGACCATTTCATTTCTAAGTTGTTCGAGTCCGGTTTCGTCGAGAACACTCATCCAAGACTCCCCTTCTCAACCATCGACAAGTTCTATGGAAAGACCATCAAGAACAGGAAACGCTTCTTCATGGGTCATGTCCATTCTCAATGGTGTGAGTGAAATGTAACCTTGCATGACAGCGTCCACATCTTCGCCGGTTGCACCTTCAAAATCCGAAAGCCCCGGACCACCAATCCAAAAATATGAACGTCCCTTGGGATCCTTGCGGCGAAGGGCCTCTTCCCTGTACGTTCTCTTCCCCAGCCTGGTCCATCTATAGCCTTTTGTTTTGTCGGCTTCAGGAAAGTTTACGTTCAATAAGCCCGACTCCAGACCCGCGTCACGCAGAGATGCGACCAGTTTTCCTGCAAACCTGGATGCCATTGTCCAAGTATCTTCTCCGGCACAGCGCGGAGTTGAAAGAGCGATTCCGAAAAAACCGCGCAGATATCCTTCAGCCGCCGCGGCCAAAGTTCCTGAATAAAAGACATCCGTACCGAGATTGGGCCCCTTGTTCGGACCTGATATGACAAATTCCGGCCGCTCTTCGCACAAGGCGGCCGCTCCCAGGTATACGCAATCTGCAGGCGTACCATCCACAGAATACCGGTCGCGCCCCACCCTCTCGATCCTGAGAGGACTGTGCATTGTTATCGAGTGACTCGACGCGCTGCGCTCCCTGTCCGGTGCAACGACGGTCACGCTCTCCGCGTAGTCACGCAATATTTTTTCTGCAACGGCTAGAGCAGGAGAATGAATTCCATCATCATTTGTAAGAAGCAGTTTCGATTTCATGACGTCTATAAAAAAATGGGCGCCGTGCCGAACACGGC
>SLPX01000316.1 GCA_007131745.1 Myxococcales bacterium | reverse complement strand
GGTTACGATAGAAGGCGATACCCAGTTGCTCCCGAAGCCTTTCATGGTGTTGGCCACGCAGAATCCCATAGAACAGGAAGGCACTTACCCTTTGCCCGAGGCTCAAGTGGACCGGTTTCTGATGAAAATTCGCCTGGGATACCCCGCCCCTAATGAGGAAGACGAGATCTTGAACCTTTACAACCGCCCACCGGCGCCTCTCAACAAGGTATCCTCCCCGGAACTCTTGATAAAATTCCAGAATGCGGCCGAAATGGTCCATGTGGATTCGGACATCCGCAGATACATAATCGAACTCGTGAGATATACCAGGCAACATCGCAGGGTTTATCTGGGATGTTCTCCACGAGCAGGGCTGAATCTCATGTTTGCAGCGAAAGCAAGGGCTTTAATGAGGGCAAGGGATTACGTGTTGCCCGACGACATCAAGGCGCTTGCCGTTCCCGTTTTGGCCCACAGGATCGTGCCGGCTCCGGAAGCGGAACTGGAAGGCATGGAACCCGCGCAGGTAGTCAGCGAGGCTCTCAAGTCAGTTCGCTCTCTTCCCCGGGTTTCGAATCCCGACGACAGATGAAAGCAGGACGTTTCGCGTGTCTCCTTACCTGACTCGTAAAGGGTATTCAGCAGCAGCCCTGTCGGCTTTTTTCATGATGGCCGGAATATTAGCCGAATCCTGGAGCCTGATCTTTCTCGGGATGACGGCACTGTGTTTCATTTTGGGTTCATATGCAGCTTTTATCCCAAAGTGCGCGGCGGTTCGTCGAAGAATGCTTGAAATGGCTTGGTGGGTGCCGAGCATAGAAATGAGCAGGGGATCGCTCATACCCGACGCGCCTTTCCCGCTGCGCATATATATCAGGAATAAGGCGGACTATTCCTTGGGATGGGCCAGGATACGGGCCATTAAGTCCCGATCCGTTATCATGGAAACAGAGCCCCCTCCCCTACGTCTTCGTGGATCCAGTGAAACCGGAGCGGTGTGCAGCCTCAAAGCGACCGCCGCCGGACACCCGTTTCTTCACGGAGCGACGATGTCCATAACCGATATTCTCGGAATTTTTGAAATGGAGGCGTTTTTCTCGACAAGCCTGGAATTGAGGGTATTTCCACGGTTGAGCATCCGGCCGTTGAGGAGCATCCGAGGTTCACTCGTGGGCGCGCCGCATCAACGAACCGGCGCCCACAGGCGCAGACTTACCGGGTTCGGCGGGGAATTGAAAGAAATCCGAGAACACAGACCCGGAGATTCATTCAAGCAGATAGCATGGGCGCCGACAGCCCGCTTCAGAAAACTCATGGTCACCGAGCATGAAAGCGAAATCCTGATGAATCATCACCTGATTCTGGATATTTCCTCTACCATGAGGGATCGAGAGCCCGGAAAAAGCAAGCTTGATTACGGAGTTGACTTCTGTGCCGGTTTTGCCAAGGAAGCTCTTGACGGGGGTGATAGGGTGGGCTTAATGACCGTGGACTCCAGAATTTTGAACCACGTCAAAATATCGGAAGGTCGCAAACAACTTTTTCGAATCGTCGAACAACTCATGGAAGCGCACCATGTGATAGACGAAGATCTCACCGATCTTACGGACGCAGAGCTTGTCGAGTGTACAGCCCTGTACCTGATGTACCAGGAAGGGGTGGATGCCAGGATCAAACATCTCCCCCCTCCTGAAAGCAATCTTTGGAAATACATTGTAACAGGTCCTTCCGGAGGGGTATTTGATATCAGAATCCTGGATGGATGGGCACAGGCCGTTTTGAATAATCTGCAAGCCAATCCGGGCAAAACTCCCAAATGGCTTAAGAACCGGCAAGGCCCTCCAGCGAAAGATCCCCGCATGGCCGGTCTCAGGCTGATTTGCCGTTTACGGGGTATCGACATACCCTATAGAACAGGTTTCTTGCGGGAAAGAAAAACAAGCGGTATGGCTGAAGCCGTTCGCTTTGTCGCTTCAGCTCATCGCATGCATCACATAGTATTGGTATCCGATCTCATGGGATTCGATGTGCGAGGTCCGATGAAGGCGGCCCTTCAATTCGCCATGAAGCGAGGTCACAGAATAACGGCTTTTTGCCCGTTCGCTCCCATGCTCTGGAGTGATTTTAGAGGACAAAACGAAAAGCTCTTTTTCAGAATTTTTGCGAAAGATGAAATGCATAGCTTGTCACCGGTATTTTTTGAACTGGCCAAGCTTGGAGTACGTGTAAAAGTGGGTTCTCCGGAAAAACCGGTGGAAACACCGAGAGGTGGTTCCACCGACTTGAAAACAAGGAAAAAAAACCCGGTGTCCGGGCTGATGTTCTGAGAAAAACATCTTTTTTTTTATTTCCGGCAATGCGGGGATATGCTGTTGAGAATGGCTCCGAGACAAACAACACTTACGTTCTGGCTTCTTTTGCTCGCGTTGATCCCGCGACCTCTGGATGCAGAGAAAGACGACCGGAATACAACGGATTCCGAAGTTTCCGAAGCAGAACCGGAGGAAGACGAAACGGAAGTGATTGTAAGCGAGATCAATCTGACAGGGGAAAAGCTGGATCCACGTGAAAAACTGCTCAAGATCATCAGGCTTGAAAAAGGAACGAGGATGGAGCCGGGTAGGCTTCTCAAGCATTTGGACATGATCAAGGATCACCTGGACCGGCTCGGGTATTTCGTGACCATACTGGAGAACTGGTCAGGAAACCTCGTGAAATTGGACATAGCAATCGAACCGGTGCCCATAATCCGGCATGTGCATATAAGGGGAAACTGGCCGCTATTCGAAACTCACATAGAGCGTCACCTCAGGTACCGCAGCGGAACCAGATTGCCGCCTGAAGCCGAAAGAGATGAAGCCTTCAAGAGACAAAGACGACGAATCCTGGACTACCTTGCCCGCGAAGGATATTTCGAAGGAGACCTCGAAATCGTGGTCGAAGAGACAAATAAACCTCATGTGGTCAACCTGCTGGTTCTTTTGCGACCCCTTTGGACTATCAGCCCCCTTTGGTTTTGGAATCCATACAGTTATCGATTAGGGCGGCTTACGGTGGAAGGCAACCAGGCTTTGGACACCGACAAAATCAAGAAAATATTCACCCACGATTTTCTCTGGTGGAGCAAACCTTTCACAGCGAACCGTTTCAACAAAGACATAGAACGTCTGAAAAAGAAGTATCACGAACTTGGTTACCCCGAGGTTAGGATTCGTCATGATTTCAGCCCCGCAAAAAGTCTGGACCGCAAGCGTAAACGGGTCGATATCAATATCACCATACGTGAAAACAGGAAGTTGGAACTTGTTTTCGAGGGCAACAGGAGAATCGGCGATCGCGATCTAAAAAACCAGGTTACTTTTTTCAACGAAGGAAATAGTGATGACTTTGAAATGGAGAACTCCAGAAAAGCCATCCAGCGGTATTACCAGACACGCGGCTTTTTCCAGACCCGAGTTTATGCAGCTCGTGAACAGTTGTCGCCGAGAGCCGACAGAATCACGTTTACAGTGGATGAAAGAGGCCGGTTAGAGGTAAAGGGCATATCTTTTGAAGGAAACCGGCATTTCTCCGACAGAAGGCTGCGAAGAGTAATAGAAACTAAAGAGTTTCCCTTGCTGGGGGCCATCGGCCTTGGTTCAGGCGGGTTTGTAACCACCAAGCAGCTCATGGAAGACGCTGAGAGAATCCAGGAATTCTACAGATCCAGGGGCTTTCGATACGCGCGTTGCTGGGGCGCGGCGGCTACCCGGCCGGAAGCTTTCCGGCGGCCCGCCTCGGTGGCTCTACTCGAATCACTCGGCCCGATAAAGGGAAGAAGAGATGAAATATACGTTCGTTTCTATATCCGTGAAGGAAAGCAGGTGAATGTTGAGCGGGTAAATATTGAATGCAAAAATGAAGAAATCAGAAAACTTCTTCAGAAGACCGTCCGAATGAGAGTCGGAAGACCCTTTACAGAAAAAAGTCTTGAAGAAGAGCTTTCGCGCATCAAAGAAACCGCTGCAAATAGAGGCTATCCATACGTTCAAGTTGAATACGAAGCAAAACCCTCACCCGAACGAACCGGTGTTTTCGTCACCTTCAAAGTCGACCCTGGTCCGTTGGTTCATTTCGGTGAGGTTTTCATACGCGGCAATCTTAAAACATCCACTCGAGTTATCAGGCGGGAGATTACCATAAAGAGCGGAGAGGTATTCAGCCTGAAAAAGAGGACCGAGTCGCAGAGAAACCTCGGAAGCCTCGGAGTTTTGCAGGCCGCGCAGATAACATTTCTAGGACTGCAATCCCAAAAAAACCCGGTTCACGTCCTGGTGGAAGTCAGAGAACGGTTTGACGATTACGGCTCCGTGGAGGTAGGAGCTGGCGTTTCCACCGACAACCCGTGGTTCGTCAACCTTTCCTACACGAACAGGAATCTTTTCGGATGGGGCAAGCAATTCAGGATCGAGGGGGAATATGGAGACATCATTCAAAGAGGACGAGTGACCTACAAAGACCCTCGTTTTCTTCGAACAAATCTGATCCTGGACCTCACCGGCTTCGTTCGAAACGAAGACACCGTAAGGCTGGGGCAGCTTCTCACCTACGGTGGGTCGGCATCCATAATCAAGCGTTTCACTGAAAAGATACAGCTTTTCATGCGCTACGAGATAAAGCGCGTCCGTATGCGGGAACCGCTCAGGAGAACAGCTGCGGGAATGGATGAATCCCGTGAAGTGGATGTATTCACTACAACCGCCACGATAGGACCCACTTTCATCTGGGACAGGAGAGACAACCCCCTGATTCCGACAAAGGGTTTCCAGATTGTTACCTCCCTGCGGTGGGCTTCCCGGTACCTCCTTGCGGACCTGGTTGACACAGCTGACTTTCTGCATCTTCGGTTCGCCGGCCAGTTGTTCATACCTCTTCCCCTAGATATCGTCGTGGCCCAAGGCTTGAGATACGACCATGGTTTTCCAATCGGCGCCACGGTGATGCTTCCCAAGACCGAGAGATTTTACGGAGGCGGAGACACAACCGTAAGGGGGTACGAACGGGATCAGCTATACACAACCGTCGAGTGGTCACCCTTGTCCCCCTACGGCGAAGGAAGCTTGTACAATGTTACTCCACGTGGTGGAAACCTGCGACTTGTATATAATGCCGAGATTCATTTCCCTATCTGGAAAGAAAGCATCCTTTTCGGATTGCCGCTTCGCGGAGCAATTTTCTTCGACACAGCTTCAATTGCCAACACGCTCTACAGCAAGAGGGGATTCAAGGATTTTTTCTCGAATTTCAAGCACTCCATGGGAGTGGCGCTCCGTATAGTAACCCCGGTGGGCGCGCTCAGCGTTGCATACGCGGTGCCGTTTGAACCTTCATACGGCACGGATCCCTCCGGCCGGGTTCACTTCAACTTCGGCTTCATTTTCTGATCCCGAGCAACCTCGCTCGATCCGGATCGTGGGGTGGATGCCGAGGCCATGTTTTCGCAGGGAGGTTCAAACAAGGCGCTCGGCGGTTTGTCCGCTGCCGTAAACAAACAGGCTCGCTCGTTCCAGCCTCTGTCAATAAGGCCAGGCGAATATAGCTTGGTCTGCCGAGGTCTGAAAGATGAAGCAGGTCTCCGGAACAAGCCGG
>SLPX01000039.1 GCA_007131745.1 Myxococcales bacterium | reverse complement strand
GGCTTTGCGTGGATGTGCATCCTCATTGGACGTGCAGTCCTTTGTGGTACGGCGATGGGTTGTGCGACTGCGGTTGCGGGGTGCAGGACCCGGACTGTGCGGACGGTAGTTACGATGTTTGCGAAGTGAACAACTGTCCCGACGGCGAGTCTCCCATAGACGGGGAGAATTGGCGGTGCTTTACTGATGGATGGACTTGTGATTCTTCGTGGTACGGCGATGGGATCTGCGACTGCGGTTGCGGGGTGCAGGACCCGGACTGCGAGCACGGCGGAGCTTCAGCTTGTGAATACAACAGCTGCCCTGCAGGTCAGGATCCTGTGAGTGACCAGAACTGGCTGTGTGAAGGGGCTCCGGACTCATGTGTGGGCAATTGTGGTGGAAGCGCTGATTCGGGGTGTTGGTGTGATTCGCTTTGTTTTACTGAAGGCGATTGTTGTGCTGATGTTTGTCACCATGCAGCTTGTGCCGACTGGTTTCCGGATCAGTGCTGATCGTGATCCGCGATCCAGCATTGTTTTGATTGACGATTGGATTTCTACAGGAGGAAAACAAGGATGAGCGTGGCCCATGTATTGACGATTGCCGGGTCTGATTCGGGGGGTGGAGCGGGAATACAGGCGGACATCAAGACCGTCACAGCGTTGGGCGGTTTCGGAATGAGCGTGGTGACCGCGCTCACTGCTCAAAACACGCTGGGGGTTCAAGCCATTCACGAAATTCCGCTCCATTTCGTGGAAACGCAGTTTGATTCGGTGTGTTCCGACATCCGCGTGGATAGTGCGAAGACAGGGATGATCCGCAGTCCGGACATGATGGGCCTGGTCGGCCGCAAAATCGCAGAATACGGTATCGAAAACCTTGTTGTGGATCCGGTGATGACGGCCAAGGGAGGCGCTTCACTCATTGCCGATGACGCGGTTGGAGCGTGCGTGGAGTGCTTGCTGTCCAGGGCGAAACTGGCCACGCCTAATATACCCGAAGCCGAGATTCTGACCGGGGGAGAAATAAGAACACTCGATGACATGAAAGAAGCAGCGCGCGCGATAAGCAAAACAGGAGCGCGAAGCGTTCTGGTAAAAGGCGGGCACCTGAGCGGAGCGGTTTCGGCTGGTTCCGTCCTGGACGTGTTGTTCGATGAAGGCCGGATGCATGAATTTTCCACGGAGCGGATCCATACGAAAAACACGCACGGCACCGGGTGTACACTTTCGGCAGCGGTAGCGACCGGGTTGGGCAAAGGAATGAGTGTGTTCGAGGCCGTGACCGAGGCGAAGAAGTACATGGATACGGCGATACGGTTTTCCTTCGGGGTCGGGGCGGGTCACGGTCCGGTCAATCACATGGCCGCGGTATTTAGGGAATCCAGGCGGTACGAAACGATCGTGGAACTTCGCAATGCCGTCAGTACTCTGAAAGAAGCCGGGATCGCCCGACTCATTCCGGAGATACAGTCCAACCTGGTTTATGCTCTTCCTCATGCAAGCTGTTTGGCCGAAGTGGCCGGAGTTCCCGGGCGCATTATCCGGGTGGGCGACAGCATCGAAACGCTCCGTGATCCGGCATTCGGTGCATCCAGCCACGTGGCGCGCATCGTTATTACAGTCATGAAATACGACGAAGAATACAGATCCGCCATGGCGTTGAAGTTTTCCGAACAGCTCGTAACGGTTTGTCGTGACCTGGGCTTTGACATGGTTTGTTTCAGCCGCAAAGATGAGCCGCAAGAAGTCAAGGAACGTGAAGGATCGACACTGGAGTGGGGGACCGATTCGATTCTTGGAGGCAGGACGTCGGTTCCGGATATCATTTTCGATCGGGGAGAGGTCGGAAAGGAGCCGGTTATCAGGGTGCTGGGAAAGACCCCGGCCGAGGTTGCGGCAAAAGTGTTGAAAATTGCAAAAATACCGATAAATGACATGGATAATTCGTGATAGGAGGCGAAATGTCATTAAATGAAGTAATTATCACCAGGGCCATTATCGATCGTTTCATGAAAAAATTCAGCGATTACGCGGAGGTTGAAACAGCAGTCGTGGGGGGTGGACCTTCAGGACTAGTGGCAGCGTATTTTCTTGCCAAAGCAGGTGTGAAAACGGCATTGTTCGAAAGAAAGTTAAGCATCGGCGGGGGTATGTGGGGGGGAGGCATGATGTTTAACGAGATAGTCGTCCAGGATGAAGGGAAGGAGATCCTGGACATTTTCGGTATAACATCCGTTGAATACGACAAGGGTCTCTACACCGCGGATTCGATTGAAGCGGTGAGTACGATTTGTTCCCATGCGATGAAGGCCGGAGCCAAAATATTCAACTGCATGAGCGTGGAAGATGTCATCGTGCGGGAAGGACGCGTGCAGGGACTTGTCATAAGCTGGTCGCCCGTTGAAATGGCCGGTTTGCACGTGGATCCATTGTCCATAGAAGCAAAGACCGTCATAGATACTACCGGGCACGACACGGAAGTTCTCAGAACCATCGCGCGCAAGGCCGATATCTCGCTCAACACAGAAACCGGGGGAGTCATGGGCGAGCGATCCATGTGGGCCGAAAAAGCTGAGAGACTCACCATGGAAAACACGAGAGAGGTTTGCCCCGGAGTTTATGCGGCAGGCATGGCAGCGAACGCCGTGTACGGCGGACCACGCATGGGACCCATTTTCGGCGGCATGCTGCTTTCCGGGAAAAAGGCGGCAGAATTGATCCTTGCAAATAGGTGACTTTCCGGCCTTTCGTTCCAAGAATTGTATTCTATAAGGATTTATTGGGATTTGCTGTATTTCAGGGGGACGCTCCCGGCTTGCATGAGTCTCGTTTTTGGATTACCACCCCGATTATTTGGATCTTCTCGAATTCCGGTATTTTGTGATAATCTCCCGGCCATGACATTAAGCAATGAACAGTTTCTGGATCGGTTATTAGCTGCGGCGCGCGACGTGGGGGCTTCGGATGTACACCTGAAGGTGGGAAAACCTCCGATATTGCGGATCGGGGGCGAGTTGAGAACGGTAAAGGGAGGTGCTCCTCTTGAAGAGGCATTCTTGGCAACCTTCAGCGCAAAGCTCATGAACCCGAGGCAAGCGAAGATTTATGGAGAAAAGAGAGAGGTGGACCTGGCTTTTTCCACGGCCGATGATATTCGTTACCGGGTCAACATATTTCAGCAGCGTGGCAATACCGGGATGGTGTTGCGGGTCATTCCACCTGAAGTGCCGCCTTTTGAAACCTTGAATCTGCCTTCAGTTTTGATGGATTTGGCTTCCAAGAGAAGGGGGTTGGTCCTGGTGACCGGAGTGACGGGTTCGGGGAAATCAACTACCCTTGCAGCGATGGTTGAGCATGTAAACAAAACCAGATCATGTCACATACTCACGGTGGAAGATCCTATAGAATATATGTTCCGGGATCGGAAGAGTGTGGTAAACCAGAGGGAACTCGGGATGGATACCACGGGGTTTTCGCCGGCTTTGCGAGCTGCTTTGCGCCAAGATCCGGATGTCATCCTGGTGGGTGAAATGCGAGATCTCGAGACAATAGAGATTGCATTGACCGCTGCCGAGACCGGGCATCTGGTGCTTTCCACTTTGCATACAACCGATGCTGTTGAAACCATCAATCGAATTATTTCGGTTTTTTCACCCCACCAGCAAAACCAGATCAGGGTGCAGCTTTCCGCTATTTTGGTGGGTATCGTTTCTCAGAGGCTTGCCGTAAGGGCGGACGGCAAGGGAATGATTCCCGCGGTCGAGATTTTGGTTGCGAACAAGCGGGTGCGGGAATTGATATTGGAACCCAACAGGGTCAAGGAAATAAGGGAAGTGATTGCCCAAAGCAGGGAGCCTTACGGAATGATCAGTTTTGACCAGAGCCTCACCGAACTTGTCAATAGTGAAAAGGTAACCTACGAAGAGGCTCTTTCTTGTTCTACGAACGCAGAAGATTTTGCTCTGAACTTCAGCGGAGTGAAAGACGGCGGGAGTGAAGATGCGGCGTGGGTGGAACACGGCCAGTTCAGAGAAGGGCAGGCGCCTTCCGATGGTCTGGCGCTTGACGACAAGAACGAGCTTTTCTAACAAAAAAGGAGCAAAGCCTTTGAAAAACTCCAAAAAAGTAGACGTTAAACTCGAACGGGGAACATTTACACGAAGAAAAGCGGGTTTTACTAGGTTGAGAATGCCGATTGTTTCCCTGTCGATTTTGTTTTGTTTGGCACATGTAATTTATCCGGAATCCGCGCATGCCGGGAGGAAAAGGGTTACGATTACCGGGTTTCAGGGCCCTGGAGCGGGGCCCATCCGGAGTTACGTAATCAGGACGTTGAAAAGAGACCATGATCTCGTTCCGATTGCCACTTACGTCAAGACGGCAAAGAAACTCAGGGTCAAGGTGACGGGGCCGGCTAATGTCCGGCGGATTTGCGAGGAAGCGGAGATAGACGCTGTTGTGTTCGGGCGGATTTTAAGATCAAGGGGGCGGTGGTGGCTGAGGCTTTCCGTAAACGATGGGGCGACCGGAGAGCAAATAGAACGTTCAGTGATCAGGCTGGTGGGTCCGAGGCTGGATTCTTCGTCACGTTATAGTGTCAGGATGACGTTGAAGAAAGCGATGAACAAGGTTGAAGGTGTATCTGCGAGAGCGCCCGAACCTGAACCCGAGCCGGAAGTCTACCATGAACCTGAGGTAGTGGAGGAAACGGAACCCGAGGTGAAGGTGAGGAGAAAGAGAAGGCCCGCGGGGCCGAGACCACCGTGGGTCACTGTTTTTGAAGGGGGGCTTATGCTTGACGTGGTGGGAAGGAAGTTTGTCGTTAATCCCACTGCGGATAATCCGGATTACAGAACCAGGGGAATCGTACCCACGCCGGGTTTCTGGTTTGAAATGTACCCAGGGGCTTTTGTAACAAACCAGAGGTTTCTCTCCGCGATTGGACTGGGTTTCAATTACAGCCGTTCATTCGGGGTGACATCCAGCAGCGAAGATATCGAAGAAGATGTGAACATAACCACGACTTACCAGAAGACGGATTTTTATTTTGTTTTCAGATTCAACATACTTCAAACAGAAAAGAGTCCCGAATTGCGGCTGGCCTTGGGGCTCGGGAACCTGCGTTTCATGTTCAGCGGCGTGGGCAGGGAGTTTGATTCCGTAAAAGCGCTGGGTGTGAATTACTGGTATTTCAAACCCAGACTCGCCGTCAGGGTGCCGCTCGCGCTGGAGAGACTTTCATTTGTTTTCAATTTTGCGGCACTCTTGCCGTTTCAAAAAGGCCCGGTCGAGGATTGGTGGGCGTACGGAGAAACCAAGGCATGGGGTTTGGAAATCCAGGGCGGCTTGGACATAAGGATTCATTGGCGGGTGCACGCATTGTTGCTGGGCCAATACAGCCATTTCGGCCTCACTTTTTTGCAGGACGGCATTGAGGGGCACGACTATGTGTTTACGGGATCGACCGCTGTAGACAGGTATTACGGGTTGATCTTTGGAGTCGGTGTGAAATACTTCTAAATAGTGTTTCTATTTGTAGAACGGGGACATCTCTCTGAGCTTGGAAATGATTCCGGGCATTGTTTTCAGTACATGATCCACGTCTTGTTCGTCGTTGAACCTGCTCAGGGAAAACCTTATTGAACCATGCGCATAGTTGAACGGCACGCCCATGGCGCGAAGCACGTGCGAAGGTTCAAGCGTGCCGGATGTACACGCCGAGCCTGATGAAGCGGCGATTCCAGCGTCGCTCATGAGAAGAAGGATCCCTTCTCCTTCCA
This sequence comes from Myxococcales bacterium, assembly GCA_007131745.1. Next base: position 13,451 of record SLPX01000039.1, on the reverse strand, counting down.
CGCCCATGAAGCTGATGTTGGTTGTGTTGGGGAGCCGTTTTTCCGGATGTCCGTTTATCCGGCTGTCCGGGATGGTCTTTAACAGACCTTCTTCAAGCCGGGTTCTGAGAGCGACCAGCTTTTCATGTTCATCCCGGCTTTTTGCGAGGGCCGATTCCGCGGCCTTGCCGAGAGCGACTATCTGGTGAACGGGTTCTGTTCCGCCTCGGCGTCCGTTTTCCTGGTGGCCGCCTCTTATAAAAGGACGATATGGAGTCCCCCTCTTTACATAAAGGGCGCCGATGCCCTTGGGCGCGTGAAACTTGTGGCCTGATAGAGAGAGCATGTCTATGGAAGACGAGGACAGGTTCATTTCGACTTTTCCCACGGCTTGAACTGCATCGGTGTGGAACAGGACCCCGTGACGCTTTGTGATTTGACCGATTTCTTCCACCGGAAAAACCACCCCGGTTTCATTGTTGGCCCACATGATTGTGACCAGGGCTGTGTTTTCGGTTATGGATTCTTCCAGCATTTCCAGGTCGAGCAAACCGTTGGAGTCCACCGGCAGTTCGGTGACGGAATAACCCTGCCTCCGAAGATGGTTGCAAACGGAACGGACCGCGGGGTGTTCAACCCTGGTGGTGATGATATGTTTCTTTTCCGGAAATGCCTGGATGGCTGAATATATGGCAGCGTTGTCGCTCTCGGTGCCGCCGCTGGTGAATATTATTTCACCCGGATCGGAAGCGCCCACCAGCTCCGTCACCCTGGTCCGAGCATTGTCTAAAGCAGGTTTCACCCGTCCTCCGAACGCGTGCATGCTGGAAGGATTGCCCCAGAGTTCCTTTAAATAGGGTTCAATCTCTTTTACCACTTCCGGGTCCACCATGGTGGTGGCGTTGTTGTCCATGTATACTGTTCGCATTCCGTTTTCCTGTAGTCAGCGGTTCATCCGGCATGTTCCGGTTCAACAGCGGGAACGACCACGATTGTGTCTGTCACCATCTCACGGAGCTTTTTCTGGATGCCGTTAAGCGTCAGCCCGGCTGAACGGCATCCGCGACACATTCCCTTGAACGCGATGATTACGCGGTCACCGTCTATATCCACCAATTCGAGATCTCCTCCGTCTTTTTGCAACGCCGGGCGTATCTCCTGTTCTATCGTTTTTTCGATGAGTTTTATTTTTTGCAGATTTGTCAACACGCTTTTATCCGCGGCCTCGGCTTTCTTCTTGCTCTTTTTTTCGGAGGTTTTTCTGATTCGGTGAATTATATCTTCAATGCGATCGTGGCAGGATGTGCAGCCGCCTCCCGCTTTTGTATAGTTGGTAACATCTTCGATGTTGGAGAGGTCGTTTTCAGCGACCGCTCTTTCAATCTTCTTCTCAGTTATCCCGAAACAGTGGCAAACAACCTCGTCTTCTTCTTCATCTATGGATTTCTCTTTTTCGCCCCTGTAGCTTGCTATGGCTGCTTCGAGTGCTTCTCTACCCATCACCGAGCAATGCATCTTCTGAGCGGGAAGCCCGCCGAGAAAGTCGACGATGTCTTGGTTGGTGATCTTTTCAGCTTCGCCTACGGTTTTTCCGATAATCATCTCGGTCAGCGCGGATGAGGATGCAATTGCGCTGCCGCAACCGAATGTTTTGAACTTGGCATCCAGGATCTTTTCCGTCTCAGGATCCACTTTCAACGTGAGTTTCAAAGCGTCTCCGCAGGTTATGGAGCCGACTTCACCGATTCCGTTCGGTGTATCTACTTCACCCACGTTTTTCGGGTTTCTGTAATACTCTTTTACTTTTTCGTTATATTCCCAGGCCATTTTGACACTGCTCCTTTCAAAGGGAATCTAACCCCGGAAAAGGGAATGTCCATGTTAAATCCCAAAAAAAAAGAAAAAAGACAAAGTTTATCTTATTTGTGGTGAAGTCCTTGTCAATCGGTTGTTTCGTGGAGGAGAATTGAAAAACGCCCTTCAGGAACGATTATAATTTCCGGACACCGTACAAGCCGGCAAGGATCAGCAGCAAGATGATGAACCAGTCGGAAGGAACATCGCGTTTGTGGAAAGAACAGCCCACATATTCGTCTTCTTTTGATTCGGATTCGCAAGTTCCAATGTGTTTTGTGTAAAGGTTTGTGTGAATGGGTAGATCCTGTGTGTCCACCGGGCCCAGCAAGATATCGTTCGACAGTGCAGAGGAGTCGAGATGTGCCTCGAACCGGTAGAGCCAGGATTCACTTGATTCCATTTCACCGATATCTTCATGCCAAACTCCAGGAACATCGATATTCATCTGATCGTAGCTGACACATCCATAAAGAGAGTGTTCGCTGAAGGCACACCTCTCTTTCTGCAATGCATCGCTTCTCGAAAGATGGCGGCCAAAAAGAAGGAGCAAGGTGTCTGAAGTGTGTTCCGCGAAAAAATTCTCTTTTTGAGCGTCGAATTCTTCGCGATCCAACGGCCTTGAATCGAATTTTTCGTAAGGATGACTGTCAGGAAGAAATCCGTCTTCATTTTCTTCGGGAAAGACCAGGAAAAGGGTAAGTGCAAGCCGTTCATCGCCTTCCACGGCCAAGCTTGTCAGTCGGAGCGGGTAAAAACCGTCGTCCTCTTCGGGCAGAACGAATCTTACCGGGGCCTCGGCTTTTTCCGGATCCGCGTCTTCGGCCAACTGAGCCACGAAGAAGAATTGCCCTTCCGTCTCAAAACCAGCGATCATTTCGACTGCTTCTTCGGGTATATGGTACCCTCGCATGATCAGCCAATTCACGAGGTCGTCTCCATCTTCTGCGGAAAGAACGACGTAATCCAGTTCTCCGACTCTGCCGTGGTCCCACAATGTCACCGTTGTGTGAGCGCTCTTTTGACGGCCTTGTTCATCATCCAGTTTCATGCCGCTGTATAAGCATCCGTTCGTTTGCTGACTGCTCGGGACTGTGCATAATTCGATGAAAACCGGAGATGTAATGATCTCGAGTTGATGAAGAAGTTCAGGTGACCCCTCGTGGATCTGCGGAAGCGAAGGAAACGGCACCACCCACGCGGCCGCGCCTTCCTCGCGCTCGAAAACAGGTTGAATGTGAACTTCCCATGTTCCGTCTCTGAGCCAAACAAGGGCTCTTTGCCTTGTGGCGAGAACGTCCAGATTCGCCGCCGAAGTGCTGGGGAATGTACAACCGTCCGCGCTGACTCGCGATGGTGTCGCAAATACGATTCCAATCACCAAGGAAAGGGACAAAATGAAAGAAAAAACTTTTTTTTGCATGGCGTCGCCTCCTGCGGTCAATCAGCGTGAATAAGCCGCCAAGGCTCATTCGGCTACATGGTAAGCCGAATGCAACAATCGAGCCGAGTCATCTCAACGAATCTTTCATCTTCAAGAAGATCGGCGAAAAAGAATGCATTTCTGTCTTTACCGCTTCTCATGAAGGGTCCGGCCGGTTGCATAAAAACCCTTAGTTATTATGAAGGATTTACAATCAAGTCCGAAACACGACAAAAATGTCACGGCTATTCTTTAAGCGACACAGTATCTTATTCATTAATCATTTGAAAGAGCCGAGACCTGAATCCGAGCTGCAAAGGTATTGACCCGATGCTTACATTTTGCAAACATTCTTGAGCCGAAAGAAAAAATGATCCGGGATTTCTGTATCTGAACCCGGAAAGGTGGGTTTTTGATTGCGTTGTCTTTATGGAGCGAACGGTGATTTTGTGAAGAGGACTCTTTGTGCAGTCGTCATGATCTCATTTTTTGTTTCTTTTCGCCTGTCGGCTGCATCTCCGATCAGAAGAAAAGAGAATGGAGATAGATCATCCCGACCGGACAAAGCAGATATCTCAGTTCGTTCGGCATCAACCGGGGACAAGAAAGAAGCGATTGTGTCGAACGATGTTCCTGAGTATCCGGCTGATATAGGTTTTGACAGGGGTGAGCCGAGACGGGTGAGCCGACGCCCGCCCCGGGTTCGGGAGCCGATTCGTCATCCCCTGAGTGTAGGTTTGACTTTCTGGCCTTATTGGATTCTCTTTTCTCAAGAGTTCTTGGCAGCTCCAATGCCGCCTATCATGGAAGTCAGTGTTGGTGTGCGGAAGGAATGGTTTGGATTTGATTTTTTTGTGGGGTTTCCGTTGAGAAGCATGGTCGAGGGGTTTGGAAATATTTTTGGATTGGGAATTACTGCATCTGCTTATTCGGTGCGAATGGACCGGTTTCGTGTCAAGCATGGAGTTTCGTTGGGGGTTATGACAGATATTGAATACAAGAGAAGACAGGTGGATTTTTCGACCTTTTACCTGCCTTTAGTAAGATTGACTTCGGTTAGTTTCCTGGTCAGGTTGCATGGTCGATTGTGGGCTGAAATCGCACCCGCAACCCTGGGTTTTCCAAGCATTTACGAAATGAATTTCAGGATCAGGTATGAATTGTGAGAAATGGAACATAGGGGAGCAGCGTATTTGCATTCCACGGTTTCTCCGGGTGTTTGTTCTATTTCTGCTGGGTTTGCTTGCTGCTTTTGTGGTTCCTCGGACTGCATATTCCCTGTCGTTGAATGACGGGTCTTCTATGTACGACCCGGTTCCGTCGGATGGCCATTCAAGAGGATCCTTGAAAGATTCGCCTGCGATGGCACCGTCCGTTAGAAAAAAACCGTGGAGAATATTTCTCAGCTTACAAAACGGCATCGTATGGTGGCATGCTTTTGAGCCCCCTGTCGTAGCAAAGACATTCAGTACGCTGGGTTTTGGCTATGAGTGGTTTGAAGTGGAGTTGGGTTTCGGCTCTCCGGCCTGGGCAAAATTCAGAAAAAGGGGGTTCATGGAACTTTTTCTGCGGATCGGGTTTCAGTCGTGGCGCAATGATCGGTTCAGGATTCGGCACACAGGTGCACTGGGAATTCTTTTTCACAATCCACCTTTGGGGGTGCACAAGTCTGCCGGGTTTTATGTTTTTCCGGTTCACATAGATTTTGTGGTGCTGGATTACCGCATCGGTTCAGGGTTTTGGATTTCTCTCTCGCCGTTAACTCTTTCTGCTGTTCCCCGTTATCATTTTTCGAGTTCTTTGGCCCTTCGCTACGAGTTCAATTGAGCGCTTATAAGGTGATGCGCAGTGGATCCGGTAAGTCCGAGAAAACCGGAGTGGTCCTCGGATCTAACATTTCCTCGAGGATATGGATGGAGTTTACGTATATTCGAAATGTGCACGCGTTTTAAGGTTTGAAAGAAATGAAAAACAATTCTCGTGAAAAATTTGAGTTTTCGCTCTTGGCATCTTCGGTCTTTAGATTGTTTTTGTGTTTTGTAGTGGGAGGATGCGTTGTTGCCGGTCGAGGAGCGGCTGCTCAAGCCGGGAAATCATCCGGGCCCGAGGTTGTCCAAGAAGGGCTGGATCCCCCGCCGCCTCCGGCCGAACTGTTGAAGGGCCGGATGGAATTTGTAGGCGCGGGGAAGCGGGTGGAAGTTGTGGATTTTCTGGGAAAGCCCGGAACCCGGGTTCGCTGGTACCGGTTCAGGGCGGTTCGACCAGGGAATTACATTCTGTATTATCGTTACGTCCGGAAAACCAGAAAAACTGATTCAGGAGAGACGCACGACGGAGTTCCGCCCATAACTAGGATCGGCACATGGGCGGATGTTCGGCCTCGTGGTTCGGGGAGGACCGTTTGGTATGGGCAGCCCAACCGTAACATCAACAATCCGATCAGCGTGGGTGATGTGATAGAGGTGCCTGTAATTATTAGTAAAAAGCTAACCGCCATTGAGTTGGGCGACTTTGAATGGGAACTCCTGCATGAGCGTAGTGTGAGTCCGCCGCCCAAGAAGGGCGGTAGAGTAGTTTGCCTCTCTTACGTAAGTCATCCTGATGGAAAGAGCGAATGCCGACGTTGGGGCCCCCGGCAGCGGGAACCGGACAAGTCCTGTCCTACACACATCAAGCGGCTTTACAGTGACATGCGCGTTTATAAATCACATGCGCCCGTATTGGTAAAACCCCGAATTCATTGTGACAAGATTCTAATGCGAAGTTTGCAGGAATTTATCCGGCCGGAGTTGGTGATGATTGCGAATGCGCGGGGAAGAGTTTCACGCTATTCGCTGACTGTTGTGAAAAGGGGTACAAGTTTAGCGGTAAGGCCGGATTCCTTTACTTTCAGGCGGGAATATCATGGCGGCGGCGGCTCATACGGTAGTATTCAGCTTGCTCCCGGGTACAGAACCTACGTGTTGCGGCCCGGTGACCGCTTGATAGTTTCGTTACCCGAGAAAAGGCCTTGAACAGTTCGGAAAAAAGGTCTGAAGTTTTTTTCTGTTTTTCGAATCAAAGATTATTTTCTTGCCAAAATGCTGTGGGATGATCAAAACACTTGGACTGAGCCGTTTTTCAAGTAACAAAGCATAGTCGGCCGATTCTGAGTTTTGTTCAAGCCGGTCTTTTGCAGAGCGGCGGTACATTTGGAGCGCTGAGAATGGAAAGAGATCCTGAACTTCTGTCAGAGCGGATCCACTGGTTGAAAAAACGCAGAAACGCGGTCATTTTAGCTCACAATTACCAATTGGGCGAGGTGCAGGAAATAGCGGACCATGTAGGCGATTCCCTGGATTTGGCCGAAATCGCCAGGGACGCCGAGGAGGATGTTGTAGTATTTTGCGGTGTGCATTTCATGGCCGAGACCGCGCACATCTTGGCTCCGGAAAAGACCATCCTGCTTCCGGAAAAAACAGCGGGGTGCGCTTTGGCCAATATGGGAAATGCTGATGAATTGCGTGAACGCAGGAAGATGAATCCGGATCTCGTGGTTGTCTGTTACATAAACAGTACAGCGGAGATAAAGGCTTTGAGCGATTTTTGTTGCACGTCCGCCAACGCTGAATCAATCATCGAGAGCATTCCAGAGGGTCGTGAGATACTTTTTGTGCCGGATCGATACCTGGGCGGTCATGTCGGTTTGAAGCTGGGACGTCCGATTTCAGTAGCGACCGGGTATTGTCCGTCACATGCCCGCATGACCATGAAAGACGTCGTTCGCAAGAGGCGGGAATATCCGGGAGCGAAACTGATGGTGCATCCGGAGAGCAGGAGGGAGGTGGCGGAAGCAGCGGACATAGTGACTGGAACCGGGGGCATGTTGAGATATGTTCGAAGCCCTGAGTGTGAAAGTGTGGATACGTTTCTTGTCGGCACGGAACCGGGGCTTGTTAAGAGACTGGAAAAGGAAAATCCCGGCAAAAGGTTTGTAGTGGTTTCAGAAGATGCAGTCTGCCCCGACATGAAGCGTACAACTATGGAATCGATTCTTGAGTCACTCGAAAAGAACGTTCATGTTGTCACCCTTCCGGATGAGTTGCGGGAAGAAGCTTTTGAGTCGGTGGATCGTATGTTTAGAACCTGTAAACGAAGAGAGAATCGGCGAAAAGATCACAATGTATGACTTGCGGAATCGGGCAAGATTCAGTGAAATAACCGCTCTTGACCGTTTCGTCAAAGTCCCTTAATATCACGCAGAATTGATACAGGATCTCATTGAGATCCGGACAAACATGTTCGCAGGGGCGCCGAGGCGCTCGCGGGGCAAGGAGCGAGCAAGGGGTCGGCGCAACGTACTTGAGGTACGTGAGCAGGCAGTGCTGAAAGCCACGCACTGCATGGCGGGGTGGTTTGGCGGCCAATGTGAGCGTGTTTAATTGGTTGCGGGAAATTTATGACACAATACGCACTCAGATTCATTTCAGGAAAATATCAAGGTGGGGAGTTTCCCCTAAGAATGGATCGCGAAATCGTAATCGGCCGCGGGAGCGACTTGGACATGGTTCTGGTCGAGGATATGGTATCAAGGCGACATGCCAAGATATCTACGTTCAACGGCGAGGTCGTGATCGAGGATATGGGATCCACGAACGGAAGTTTTGTCAACGGAGAGCGCATAAGGAGATCGGTTCTCAAAGAGGGGGATCGAATTCTTATCGGCACTTCGATCATAAAACTCGTCGTGGTGGATGAATCGTTGGCGGAACGCGACGGAAGGTCCAGCATGCAGGTGGCCTCTTCCCGGCGGCCGACCACGTCAGGTCGTCCCATGTCCGGAACCATCGATGAGATTCCCTTGCCGGATCTGCTGCAGCTTTTGTCGCAGAGCAGAAAATCGGGGGTTCTTGCAATCCGAGGAACAGTGGGTTTCGGCAAGGTTTACCTGAGGCAGGGGCGCATTTACTATACCTCGATCGATGACAGTTTCGATTTGAGTCCTTTGAAAGCGTTTTACAGGTTGCTTTCTTGGCAGTCCGGAACTTTTGAGCTGCAACCTTCGGACGACAAGGAATTCCTGGAGGAGATCAACGAAAGCACCGAAGCCCTGTTGATGGAGGGTATGCGGCAGATCGATGAGTTGAGCCGCATCGAGGCCGAGCTTCCTCCCCCGGATGCAATATTCGGCATTGCCTCTCCTCTTGTCACCCCGCTCGTGGAACTGGATGAAAGAGAACTCGAAATTCTTCAGTTCGTTCACAATTACGGTCAGATTCAAACTGTTTTGGATAAATCCCTCATGTCGGATCTGGATACCTACGAGGTTATTTCATCTCTCGCCAAGAAAGAGTGCATTGCCCGTATAGGCTGAGAGCGCGGCGATCCTTTAATCAAATGTCTATTGTGAGTCCTTCAAATGCCGGAGTGAGTTCGATTTTTGAAGCTCCCAAGGAGTCGAGTTTTTCACGGAGCTGATTTCTGAGGGAGTCCACTTTTTCATCCCCGTAATCCTGATCGTAGTGAAACATGGCCAGATGCTTTACGTTTGCATCGGATGCGGCTTCGGCTGCATCGTAGATCGAAGAAAACCCCCGGTTTCGACGCTTTTCATGATCTTCAGGGCTGTACGTGCAGTCGTGAATAAGCAGGTCCGCATCCTGGTAGTGTTCGATGATATCCGGGGCGATTCCCTGCCTTGGGTAACCGACGTCCGAGACGTAAACAACGGATTTGCCGGATTCGCATGGGGAACCCGAATCTGAGTTGCTGTCTTTTTCAATTTCCTCTTCGATTCTCAGCGCAAGCGCAGTGGTTGCGCCATGCGGCACAGGCAACCCGGTGACCTTCACGGATTCCATCATCACCGGAATCTTGGGTTCCAAAGTGTGAAACCTAAATGATGCACCGAGGTTCTTGAGACTTTGTACGGGTGAGAACTTCGGATTCATTTGACCTTCGAGCACGCTTTCCAGCCGTTGTTCGGCTTTTCCATGCCCGTACAAATCGAAATGATTTCCCGGCACGTACACAGGACTGAAAAAAGGAAAACCCTGGATGTGATCCCAGTGATGGTGGCACAACACAATGGATGCACGCCCTTTACCCTTGGCGAATTCCCCTTTCATAAGATGTTCGCCCAAAACTGCGATTCCGGTTCCCGCGTCCAGTATTAAAAGTCCATTATTCTTCGTTTCAACAGTGATGCAGGATGTGTTGCCTCCGTATCGATTTGTTTGGGGTCCGGGAGCGGGAATCGAACCCCTTACACCCCAAAAGGTGACCTTCATGGTGTTCCTCTCAAACGTCGGATTTCAATTACTTCACCTTCGCGCGCTGCGTCCACATCAACGGTCGGGATCCCGTTCAATCTGGTTTCACGCAGAATTTCGTCCATCATTTCATCCGTGTGTTGAGGTGAATGGTGAAAAAGAAAAAGTTTTTTTGCACCGGCTTCGCTGATTATTTCCATTGCTTGTTCCGGAGTTGAATGACCCCAATGTGGTCGATCTTCGTATTCTTCCCTTGTGAAATGAGTGTCATAGATGACTACATCTGCATTTCTGCAAAGTTCCACGAGCTCGTGCCTCATTTTAGCCAGCAAGGCGGCATCCTCCGGTTCAAGACCTTTATCCGGCCCTGGAGGTGCTGCAATGAATTCATGTTCCATCAATAAATCGCGGAATGGAGCAGTGTCACTGGCATAAACGACCGATTCTCCGTTTGAATCCAGCCGGTATGCCATGGCAACCGAAGGATGGTTCAAACGTCGGCATCGAATTTTCGTGTCTCCAACCCAGAACTCCGAATGCTCATCCAAGTCTACGAACTCGATTCTGCTCTTCATTTCATCAATTGGTATCGGAAAATAGGAAACATCGGTAACAGCGGCGAAGATCCGATTAAGTTGATCATCATCTTGTCTGCGCGAATATATGCGAATCAAGTTGCCTTCCCTGTGGAGAGGCGCGAAAAAAGGCAAACCTTGAACGTGATCCCAGTGAGTGTGACTGATCAGCAGGTGCACTTCCCCCTGACCCTTTCCGCAGGGGCCTTCCATCAATTGTTTGCCCAGCAGGCGGATTCCGGTACCAGCGTCGATGATGATAATGGGTCCATCTTCCAAGATCACCTGCACGCAGGAGGTGTTTCCGCCGTAACGGTTCGTAGACGGTCCTGGAACCGGGTAGGAGCCTCGTACGCCCCAAAAACCGACTTTCATCCCTTGTTACTCCAATCTATTCAGCGGGCCGTTCCACCTGCATTTGATGTCATGTTTTTCGCTGATTCGTTCCATGAGTTCCGCTATGTATGTGCGGTTCGCTCCGAGAATCGTGAGGTCGTAGATCGATTTTGCCTCGTGAAAACATCCGCGTCTCATCCAGCAGGCGGACTGTTTTCCAGGATCGCCGGTGGTTGGATCACAATCCGCGGGTTGCTTCGCTGTCTTGTATGCCAGTGAAGCGAGGAAATGAGCTCGAACTCTGAAAAAACCGATTCTCTGCAGTGATGCGACGGATGCTTTCAAGTCAGATACGTTTTTGCCGTTGTTTGCTATGAAACTACCGAGGTTTTCCTCTGCTGTTGAAATGGTTTTTGATGCTGATCGCCTTGAACCGCCGGCGAAAAGATGAACTCCACCTAAAACCAGCAAAAAAACTCCTCCTGTGATCAACGCGTTTCTTTTCAAGCTGCTGATATCTTTACGGCTCATTATACGCTCTGGAACAATCGATCCCTACCATCGCCGCAAATTATGCAGTTTGCTGAAACAGGCTGGAAACCGATTTGTGGAAAATAGCACATGTGGGCGGGGGTTGGCAATCGCAAACCCGATTTCAATTGATGCAGACAAATAAACGGTTTTTCGGCCGCCGAAACGTTCGGGATCTCAACCTGAATCGGTGTGTTTTCGAAGTTCGTCTTCTTTCCTTACCCGAAGGCGGAAACGTCGTGTCACGGCCACCGACGCGGCGAACCACCCTCCGATGGCCATGAAGGTGATAGGTAGAAAAGTCCAACTCGCTGAAAAAACGCTCAATGCCAGAAGTAAAAGCGATGCCCCGCCTTTTGCAACCCGGTAAGTGAGCATGTCGGCGATGGATTTGCCTTGTGTTTTTTCAGTGTAATCCGCGGGTATATATAGAATTTCTTTGGCCGCCCTGAACAACGTGTAGTCAAAGGATTTTGAAGCCGCTTTCAGGATAGCGCCGACAACAAAGCGTGGAAAGAAAGCGAAAAACGAAAGTGCTGTAAAAAGGAAAAACGGGATCAATACGAGTGTCAATCCAACACCCGCGAGCCGCAGGATGGGGCCCGCCAGTACATTCAGGAAAACGGTCGAAAAAGCGATGACCGCGTATACCTTGCCGATGATCCCCGTGCGAACGTTCATATCGGAATAAGCACTCTCCAGGACAACATTGAATTGATAATCCACCAGCGTGATTGAGACCTGGACCAGTGCCACGACCGTGAGGATCAAAAGGAGGTACTTGCTGTTGCGAACGGTTTTGAACGCGTCCAACAGTGTTGAACTGTCAGGTGCCCGCGGATGAACATCTTTGCCCATCATTCGGGACAGCGGAAAGCATAGACATCCAATAAAAATGAGCAATCCCGCGGCGATCCACAGTGCTGCAGCCGACCCCCAAACCACTGCGATTCGTCCTACGGCAAGATTTCCCAGAATGCTTCCGATCGATGCGGTCGCGCCGAAGAGTCCGTAGACCCAACGGGCTGTTCGGATTGGAAACACTGTGTTTGCATAAGTGTAGAATATTTCGACGAGAACAACGACATAGATGTCTTTCCAAACGTAAAGGCCGTAGTTTACGTATGGGATGTTGATGTGAAGTCCCAAAAGCAGAAAAGCCAGGATTCCGGCGGAGACAATGGACGTTGAGCCGTACACAATCACAAGGTGACGGTTTTTCACGAGACGGTTGTAGAGAGCGACCGCTGCCAGTGCGGCTGCAGCGGTTATGAGCCACACGAGCGGCAAACGTTTTGATGTGTGAGCCTGGAGGAACATGGACTCGACTGCCGGTCGCGCCAGGGCGTAGCTTATCATCAAGAGAAAAGCCAGTATGCACAATCCGGTCGTGCGGAGTGTTTTGCTTTTTCTTTCAGATTTTTCAGAGGCCGGTGATGTGTTGGTCATATTGTTTCATAGCGCACCGTCCGGCTTGACCGGACGTTCGATCCGTATCGACTAGCGATCCTTTATGAAATCAGCGAGGGCCGGAAGTATTTCCGCTGCTTTGCCTTCAAGGCGGCAAGTTGCCAAGCGGTCGAGTTGAGTCGGGCCGTAATTTACAATGATGACGGGCTTATTTCTTTCAGCTGCTATCACCGGCAACTGGGCCGCCGGATAGACCTGAAGGGTGGAACCGACTACCAGCATAAGGTCGCAAGAGGTTGCCGCCTGCATGGCATTTTGAAGGGTTTTCATGTTCAATGCTTCGCCGAAGTACACCACTCTCGGCTTGATCACACCTTGGCATCCGACACATCGAGGCACCAGGGATTTTTCCTGAAAAGCTTGAATGTCTTCCAGTGCATATTCGGCATCGCATTCCAGACAATCAAAAAATCTCGTGTTTCCATGCAGTTCCAAAACGTTTTCGGCACCTGCAAGTTGGTGCAATCCGTCGATGTTCTGGGTGATGACCCAGTGGATGATTCCCTTTTTCTGCAGCTCTGTTATGGCTTGATGCCCGGCGTTCGGGCGGCATTGGGACAGAACCTTGGATCTGACCTCTTTAAAAAAGCTCCAAAAATACTCGGGTTCTGAAAAAAAATTCTCTATGTTTGCATAACGATCCGGATCGTATCGACTCCAGACAGAGCCGCCGTGCCCCCGGTAGGTGGGAATTCCGCTTTCCGCTGAAATCCCCGCTCCGGTGAATACGACTCCTTTGGATGCAGCGGACAAGATTTCCGCTGCTCTTTCAGGTGTATTGTCGCGGCCCATTTGTAATCCTTTCTCTTTATACGTATCGTCGCAGAACACCTAAGGTTCGCGCGCATGGTTGGGAATTTTATCCGGAAACAGACTTAAAAGCGAGTGGTTTGCCCGCTGCGAGTGCGGCTCTTTTAGCCCGACGACCTTTTTCCTTTAACAAGCCGCAAACCGGTAGCGCCCAAACCGCGGAACACAGTGCTGCCGAGGCCATGGGTTTTCGCAGGCTCCGGAAACGCCGGACGTCGCCGT
>SLPX01000378.1 GCA_007131745.1 Myxococcales bacterium | reverse complement strand
GGTGGAGAATGCGATTCCGCCACCTGCATCCGGCGGAGCGAGCCGGTGAGGTATTGTTTCCTCTTTTTTCATTCTCTCTTTTTTCTCCTGTTTTCCCTGACCAACTTCCCTTCCTACTTAAAATTGTGTCCACCGGGATGATGGTTCTTCTGCTTACTTGCCCGAGATCCTCACAATGACGCTTTCCGACACTCTACCCCGACTATAGTGGCTCGCTGCTGCTCCTCAACCCGCCAGGCACACCCTCTACTGTCTGAATTGAAGGGAGAGAAACACGGGGATTGCCTCTATTTGAGACGATGTGATATTATATGCGCTTTATTAAGAACTCTAAAACCGCTTTTTGTAAACTCATACCGATTGGAGAACATCTTGAAACCGGACAAATCAGGTTCAACAGCGAGACTTCTGCAGCTTTGCGCCGGGTATTTCTTTTTCTATGTGATTACCGGAGTGGCTGTGAAATATTTTCTGGAGACGGACGCCGGGTATCCCGGGTTGCACGGCATGGAATACCTTGTTTACAATACTGCCGGTGGAGCCATGTTGGCCACATCGGTCGTTCTCATATTGAGATGGTATCGCCTTGAAACCTTGCGAAAAACGAAATTCCTGGGAATCAACATGCCGTCTGAAATACCGTATATCGTGGCATCGGGCGTGTGTACCGCGGTGATTATTCCCACCACCACGCTTCTCTATTCCTTCGATGGGATTTCAGTAATGGTTGCGATGGTGATCATGCGCGGTTCGGTAATCGTCATCGGCAGGGTTGTGGATGCAATTCAGATCAAGAAGGGGATATTGAAAAAGAGAGTATACATGGAAGAAAACATCGCCATGTTTTTGGCGTTGGGAGCGGTGAGCGCAAAAATATTTGCACCCGGCGGGGGGAGTGGAGGAAGCCCTTTCAAGTCGGTTCCCGTGATGGTGATATTTGTTTCTTATATCATCGCTTATTCGATCAGAATTTACATAATGAATTACTACAAGAACACGCGCCGACCGGATGACAAGAGGGACAACAACAAGGCATTTTTCGCTATCGAGCAGATTGCATCTACCACCACCCTGGTACTCATTGCCATATCCGTGGTGATCCTGGCGAAATCCACCGGGATCACAGGGGTGAGGGTTACTCCCTTTGTGGAAGCAGCGACATCACCTAATTGGGAATGGGCGCCCTGGGCGTTTTCGGCCGGTATCATCTGGGGAATAGTGGCTTTTTTCAGTGTGTTTCTTTTTATGTTCAAAGGCCGGACCGCGACTTTCGCGGGGTTGGTCAACCGCCTGACCTCTCTTGTAGCCGGTACGACGGCGACCTTGCTTTTTGCTATCCTTTTTACCGGAGATTACCCGGTTCTTATCGACTGGTTGTCGTTGATATTCATTGTCATCGCGGTGGGATTCATGGCAAAAGCCGAGAAGAAACGCAGATGCGAGATCGGTCTTCAAAAGAAGGATTGTTGAAAGTCCGGTTGTTTAAAATAATTGAGATCTATTCATCAGCACAGGGAGATCTTCGGCAATGGTGAAGGACGCGCCCGAAGGCGTGTTTGAAAAAACTCCTTCGGATATACCGGCTGTGACAGCGTTCAAGACACCTTCTCTCAAGAGGGATCTCGGTTTGTGGAGTGTTTTCGCGATCGCGGCCGGCGCAATGATGAGTTCCGGGCTTTTCGTGCTGCCCGGCATTGCCTTTGAAATCGTGGGTCCATCCATGATCTTGTGTTATGCGCTGGCCGGCATCATGAATATCCCTACCATGCTGGCGCAGGCCGAACTTTCAACCGCCATGCCCAGGAGCGCGGGCAGTTATTTTGTCGTGGAGCGCAGCCTGGGAGCGTACATGGGCACTATCGCCGGTTTTATAAACTGGTGTTCCATAGGGCTTAAGGGAGCGTTCGCCCTGGTGGGCATCGGTACCCTGGGCTTGTATTTTTTCCCGGAAATGGGGATATGGGCTGTAAAGATAACGGCCATTGTTTCCTGCATAGCGTTTACCATATTGAATCTTGTGAGCGTCAAGCATACAGGCGGTCTACAGGGATTGCTGGTCGCCGGTCTGATCGGGATTTTGGCTGCTTACGTATGTTCGGGTTTTTTCAGCATGGAGACTTCAAGGTATACTCCGTTTTTTTCCGGAGACTTTGATTCTTTCATGGCGGTGACCGGAATGGTTTTCATAGCCTACGGAGGCCTCACCAAGGTGGTGGATGTTTCGGAGGAGGTGAAAAAACCGGCTCGGAACCTGCCGCTTGGAATGTTTCTTTCGTTTTTCATAGTGAATCTTCTCTACATCGGTGTGGCTTTTGTCACTGTAGGAGTTCTTGAAAGCGATGTGCTGAGGGGGAGTTTGCGGCCGGTTACCGATGGGGCCGGCGCGGCCATGGGCCGGTTCGGGTTGATTGCTGTCGGAATAGGCGCATTTCTTGCGTACGCGACTACCGGAAACGCAGGGATCCTTTCGGCCTCCCGTTCGCCAATGGCGATGAGCCGGGACGGTCTTGTGCCGGAATTTTTTTCGCGCACGAACAAACGTTTCGGAACCCCTCATGCGGCTATTCTGTTTACAGGAATGATGATGGCGCTGGTCATAGCGTTTCTTTCCATCGAGAACCTTGTAAAGACAGCGTCTACGATGCTTTTGATTTCGCTGGCCCTCATAAACATTTCCGTGATTGTGATGAGGATGAGTAAGATAGAAAGCTACCGGCCTGCTTTCAAAATGCCCCTGTGTCCTTTGTTGCCTGCATTGTGCACAGTGTTCTACGGGTTCTTGATAGCGGAAATGGGAATAGTTTCCCTGCTGACCACGGCAGGCTTTATTGTGGTTGCATCCGCCTGGTTCATGATCTACACGAAGAAGAAATTTGAGCGGGAGGCTGCTGTGACTTATTTGGTTAAGGGGATCATGTCAAAACAGGATGCAAGGACCTGCCTGGAAGACGAGCTTTTGCACATAACCCTGGAGCGGGATGAGGTCAAGGCCGACAGGTTTGATGAACTTGTGAGAAGCGCATCGATCCTGGACATCAAGGAACAGGTGACGGTGGAGCAACTTTTCACGGAAGTCGGTAGAATCATGAGTTCGAAATTGAACGAAACGCCGGAAAAAATAAAAACGGCTTTGTTGGAGCGTGAACGTGAATCCAGCACTGTTATACAATCCGGTTTCGCCATTCCGCACGTGATTTTTACCGACAGAACCGGGGTTTTCGAGCTGACAATGGTACGTTCGAAAAAAGGAATCATTTACGACGAAATGCATCCGCCGGTGCATACGTCTTTTGTTCTGATTGGTTCATCGGATGAACGTCAGAACTATTTGAGAACTCTTGTCGCGTTTGCGCACGTGATGCAGGCGCATGATTTTGAAAAGCGGTGGTTTGCAGCGGACACCGTCGAGAAACTGCGCGACATGGTTTTGCTTTCCGCCAGGAAGAGAGAATGACACCGCTTTATTATTTTTTTTCCGGTAAGGGAGGAGTGGGAAAAACCACACTGGCGTCCGCTACCGCGGTTCATCTGGCCCGCTCCGGAATGAAGGTTCTCATATCTTCCACCGATCCCGCACATAGCCTTTCCGACGTGTTTGATCGTCCAATAGGTCACAGGGGCGTTGAGATCGAGAGAAACCTCTACGCCTTGGAGATGGATTCATCGATCCGATGGCGTGAAGGTGCGGGCGGATCGCGCAACAAGGAACAAGGGGATCCGGGCCGCCGGCAGAACGGTCGTGGTTCAGGGAAGCGACGTATCTTATCGGAATTGATCGAAGCGCTCGGCGAAGCGCCCGGGGTGGACGAATTCATGTCGCTGGAGATTATGCTGGAAACCATGAATTCACGGGATTACGACACCGTGATCTTCGATACCGCGCCTACCGGTCACGCGTTGAGGCTTTTGTTGCTGCCCGAAATGCTGGATGGCTGGGTCGGCAAGCTTCTCGTTTTGAAGGAGGGTCTCGGAAAAATGGGCAGAGCGGTGAAGAGGTTTTTCGGAGGAGAGGGTGTTTCCGAAGATATTGGGGCCGGGCTGTCGGAAGCCCGCTCAATGATAAAAGAGGCGGGCCGGTTGCTTACCGATGGAGAACGCACTTTGTTTGCGCTCGTGACAATTCCGGAGGCGATGTCGGTTTTGGAAAGCGCAAGAACAATGAAACAGCTTCAACTTCATCGAATCCCCCTCGGCGTGGTGCTGGTGAACGGTGTTCAACCCCGCTCGGATTGTTGCAGTTTCTGCAATGCTCGGCACGAGATTCACCGGAAAGAGTTGAACCGGCTCAGAGAAATCGCCGGGGATGTGAACATGCGGATCATTTATACCCGGCCGGACGTTATTCGTGGGGTGGAAGCTTTGGCCGGGTTGGGAGCTTCATTGTGGGGCGGATCCGGTGGCGAATCAGGGGGCGAATCCTCGATTCGACCGGCTTAGGCATGCTCTAACTATTTGTTAATATTAAGAAAGGGTGGGGTCTTTTGACAACTTGGGTGTTTCTATATATAATAGATATATAGGCCGGGTATCGGCCTGTTCGCATGCAACACTTTGTTGCTAAGTATTTTGATTCAATCGGCTTTTTTTTGAAAAAGGAATATTTGAAGTCGAAGTGAAGGTCATCTTGGTGAAGGGAGGTATATGAAAAGGGTATTGGGCATAAGTCTTTTGCTGTTTCTTGTTGGATTGATGAGGCAGACTCCTGCGGTCGGAGTGGGTAGATCCATTGAACCGGAAATGGAAAAGGGGGGACACAGCCTTGTGGATCCGCGCGGAAATACTAAAAAAGAACTTATTTCCGAACATGCAAAACTTTCCAGTGCAGTCAACAAAGCACGAAATAAAGTTCGCTCCTTGACAAATGAACTGCCGGCCGCGGGCGATGATTTCAGGAGAAATGTGGAGAGTCTGTTTCGGGATCCTGTTCTAAGAAGCGGGGTCACGGCCGTGTATGTTGTGGATGCACATACCGGCAAGCCCATATTAGAACACAATGTAGACAAGCTTTTGAATCCGGCCTCAAATGTGAAGCTTATTGCCACGGCCGCGGCTCTGGATGCTTTCGGCCCCGACTGGCGGTATGAAACTTTTTTTGGAGGAGACAGAAAAGGAAAGAGCGGAATAAGGGATCTTTACCTTGAGGGTTCCGGCGATCCGACTTTGGAAGCCGGTGACCTGGAAAACATGGTGAAAGAACTGGCGGAAGCCGGGATAAAAAGGATTCACGGAGACTTGTTTTTGAGCCCCGGCGCGTTGCTTGCCCGAGGAGATAACCTGAAGCTTGATTTGGTCGTGTTCGGCAGACCCTCACGGAGATTTTCCCGCGGCGAACTTGATGAGGGTGAGTCTGCGGAAGGACGCGCTCCGGTGGCCCAGGCTCTTGTCTCCGGCATGCCTTCCTATTTGAGTTTCGAGAGCCGCGTTGGAATAAAAGCCGGCACAGAGGGGGATGTGAAGACCAAGCTTGAATTGGAATCCGACAACCCGGAGGAAAACGGATTCCTGGGGAAGATCGTGGTATCCGGTACCATCCGTTCCGGCGCAATGGTTAGGTTTTCTCCGGAAATCGACAATTCGTACGTGCGTACAGCGGAAGTTTTATTGGAAGTGTTGGAAAGCAACGGGATCGAGTTGGCGGGGAATATCAGATTGGGCGGGCGGAGCTTTCCGGTATTTGGGGATGGCTCACAAGATCGGCAGAAATTGTCGGTACACCGTTCCATGACAATGGCTGAGCTTGCAGCGATAATTAACAAGTCGAGCGATAACTATCTGGCCGACAGCTTGACGGCTACTTTGGGCGCATACGTTTACGGTGGGCGGTCCTGCATGAATAAAGGGGTGGCGGCCATGAAACGGTGGCTGGTCTGGCGTACTGGAATCGATACCCGGGACATCGTATTGGATACGGGTTCAGGGTTGTCGTATAAAACCCGCATTTCAGCCCGACAGATCATGCGCGTGCTACGTGTGGCCGGCGGTTATCGCATGCCGACAGCCTGTCCCCCCCGGGTTTCGGGTGGAAGAAGTTTTTGGGTTTGCGATAATTCGGGGAAAATTTCCAGCCTCTTTAAAGAATCTCTTGCAGTGGCGCACAGGGACGGAACGTTGCGCAGAAGAATGACCTATCTGGATCTCAATTCCCGGTTGATCGGGAAGACCGGTACGTTGAGAGGAATAAGCGCGCTTTCGGGATTCATGTTCAATGGAGAGGGAAACCGCCTGGCTTTTTCAATCGTGACCAACGGGGCTGACAGGTTTGAACACTCCACGATTCGACGAAGGCACGGTTGGTTCGTGGGCCATCTGGATGATTATATGGTTTCCAGCCGAAATTTACTCGAAAACCTCGGTGAGGCCCGAGAGAGATTGTCCGCTGCTCTGAGAGATCTCCAGCGATCCGCTGCCGCGCTTGTAGCTGATCAAGTTCAGAACCATGATAAATTATTTTCCGTACAGGTTTCGCCCGACCCGGATTCCGTCGTTCGTTCGGATGATCCGGCGTTTTCCAAGAATCCCCAAACGAAACGGGTTTATATTGCCGGGTTGAATTCAGGCAACATGGTGTTTGCCGGCGAGGGTTCAGATCGGTCCGGCTTTATTTCACTTGAAGAAATGGCGGTAAAGGGAGGGTCGTACGCCGCGGCGGTTAGTTTCGTTGCTGCGTGGAAGGCCGGTGGAATCGGAATAGGGCTCCCGGGAACCTTTTGGTTGCCTTGATTTTTTTGGAAATCCAAATCCGCACAGTCACGGGGATCTGATCGGTAAGAGAAAAAATGTGAGTCAACGCGAGATATCGTCTTAATCGTCTTAATCGTCGTAATCGTCGTAATCGTCGTAGTCGTCGTAGTCGTCATCGTCGAACCGGTCGTCGTCATCATGATGTCTGTAGGGCCCTCGTTGATGCGGGTGTTCTCTGTGGTGACCCCTGGGAAGTACATGTAGTTTTCTTATCTGCATTCTCCCCGTCCCCAGAGTGTACCGGCCGGCTTTTCTGAATTCTCTCACCATGATCGTGCCGGGATCCTTGTCGAACCCGAATACCAGTAAGGTGTTTGCACGGTTTGAATTCTGAGGCTGGTTGATCAGCAGAACTTCATTTTTTCCCGACAGTCCGGACGAAAGATCTCTCCATCCCAAGTTGTTGAAGTGCACCGGGCAGGTGCGCCAGCCCGGAGGGAGGTTTTCATGAACTCCGGTCCTGCACTCATTCATCCCGCCTATTTGAGCTCGGCCCATTGCCTTGTCGTCCGCCCATGCTCGCCCCAGGACCATTCTTGCCGGAGAGCTGAACCGCAATCCTATTTCCGATCTTCTGCCGGTTCCTCCGCCCGTGTTTCTCAAATCTACGATCACGAGGTAACGATAACGGGACAGTGGAGCAAATGCTTTCAGCCCTTCTTTGCGAAGGAATCCCGCCAACTGATGAGCCGCGACCTTTTCAGTTCTTATGGCGTGAGATTTCCAGGGATCTCTGGTGGGGGCGGTTCTTTCTTTCACTTGGTCCAAAGTGTCTTTCAGCCGGTACTTCCGGACGGACACCTTCCCCAGTCCGAAGGATGTGCCTGAGATTGAGTCCGGGATCTTATGAGCCAGGTCATCTTGCGGCTTATTGAATGCTGCCCAGATAAGGGTTCCGCCGCGGTTGGGGTTGTTTGGATTGTTTGTAAAAAGCATTGTTTCGCTAGTGAAAGCCTGCCGGAGGTTTCTCCAGCCAAGACCGCTGAAATGAACCGGGCACAAATGGGTTCTTCTCATTGCCCCTTTGGCATCCGCTCGTCTACGGCATTCTCCAGGGGCGCCCATCTGGGCGCGTGATACTTCCTTTCTATCGGCCCACGCCTTGCCTAAAGCTCTTTTGGGTAAGGACGAAAATTTCACGAGCACTTCGCTGTATGACGCCGAGCCGCCTCCCGTCTTGTCGATGTGCAGCCTGACGAGGTACGGAAAGCCAAGCAGGTGTTCAGGATTGGGCACTCCGTCCGAGCGCATCCTTTCGGCCAGGGCGGATCTGGGAACGGGTTTGTGTGCTTCGTCGTGATTTCGCCAGTGATGCGGTTCGGGTCGAACTTCGGTTACCACCGGTTCTTCATCCGGCGGCTGATCATGTGGACGGATTCTCTCGGGCGAAACGGGCGGCTCGGGATCAGGCGAAGGATCTTCTTTTTCTTCGACATGGAACTGCCGCATGGTGATCGAGCCGAAGCCGAAACGCACATCGCCCACTCCTTCGAAAACGTAGTACCACATGTTCGTCTGGGGCTTATCCGATGCGGCCCACAAAATGGTATTGCCTCGATTGGGACGTGCCGGGTCATGAATAAACACCATGTTGCGATCCGTGAACGCTTTGGTGACGTCGACAAAACCCCTTGCGTTGTACATGACGGGGCAACTGCGGCCGACAGGTCTCACCGATCCATCGGATTCGGGTACCTTGCAATCAGCGTATGCACCTAGCTGTGCTCGGTTTCTTTCCATGCGGTCGCACCAGGCCCTGGCGTATGCTCTTTGCGGGATCCAACGGAAACGCACAGCCACTTCCGAGTGATTCGATGTGCCGCCCCCGGTGTCGGTTATGGCAATCCTTACAAGGTAGGGGTATTTCAGCAGTTCTGCTTGGTTCTTCAGTCCGTCGGCTTTCATCAGCCGTTGGACTTCCTGCATAGATATCGATTCGGGTGGATCGCCGATGCTTTGCCATCCGCCTGCCCGTGCAACAGACGGCCTCAGTGTTGACAAGCAGGCTGTTACCAGTCCTAACAGTACAAACAGGTTTTGCATGGTTTGATTTGTTCTGTAAATTCGTTTTGCGTGCATGGCGGGTCCCTTGAATCTGATTCTTTATCCTACAGTGTCAATTTTTATACCTTTGTTTTCCATAAGTACAGTAATGCGATTACGACCATGAGACATATACGGTTTTATACGGAGTATATTCCTGTTTCGTGCCGCTTGAAAAAAGAAACCCGGATAGAACGCTTAAAGAAAAAGCCTTGGGGGTCGAGGATTTGGTGGATTTTTTGGAGGGAACATTGATGATCTCATCAAGGGTTTTTCAAAGTGCGGGTTCGATGGAAAAATGATAGTTGTTGCCGTAGTCGCTGTCCCATGCCTGACATGTAGGAGGATATTGTTTGTTTTCAAACCAGATCTCCACCCCTCTCGCTCCACCTGGTATTTCCACAACCGCCAGCCTGTGTTCGATTTCAGATGGAGAAGGGCGGCCCACAATGCTTTGGGCGAACCGCTCTCCGGTATCGAAGCGACCGTGTGCAATGATGTTCCAGCCGGGAAAACCCCTGTAAATAATCCGGCACCATGGCAGGCGATCCCAGTCGTAGTCCAGCACAAGCACTGAATCGTCGTCTATCCGGCCTTCGACCCTTTCAGTCCAGTCTGAGTTGAACCGGATTCTTACGGGGTTCCATGGACGCAGTTGGAAAAGGTAATTTCTGCCGTAATCGCTGTCCCATTCCAGGCATCCGTCTTCGTTCATAGCTCGGAGCCATACTTCGGTGGACTCGCCTGATAATGGAAGCTCGGCTGAGCCCCAGCGGTAGCCGCCTGGATAACCTTCTGCGATAGAAAATTCCCTGATGTCTCCGTTTTCAGCGCGGATGAAAATAGTGATCTCACCCCATGTGCCGCACGCCGGAAACCGGGTCGGATCTACAGTGACCGTCAGGTCGGCACCATGGTACATTGTATCGAAAGAGAGAATCCGCCAATCGTCTGCGAATTGAACTGATGCACTGGGAGGCGTTGATAAATCAGCGTCTGAAGGCAGCGGCCCGGTGCTTTCCATAACCATGGCAGATGAGGTGTCATCATAGCCAAGGTCTTCTTCCGGAGCATGGTGGCACGAGGTTAAAAACAGCGCTCCGAAAATGATGATTACAGCGGGTTTTCCCGAAATTTTCATTATTGACTCCTTGAGCAGTAGTAACTCAACAAAGAGTTACTACACTGGGTTTCAAGGTATGTCAAGCTGTTCCGCTTGGTCGCACGATTGGCGGGATCCTTATAATGTTGGGTGCATGAGGGGTTGTGTCTCTTTCGACATTGTGGGATAGAAAAGCCCACCGGAGAGAACTATGAGCAAAACAACGAACGATTTTTCGACAGGACTTGCGGATGTCCAAAACCGGCCGGACGATCGAGCCATAGGAATCGATCGGGTCGGGGTGAGAGGGATTCAGTTCCCCATAAAGGTGCTGGACAAGGCCAACGGAGTACAGTCCACGGTGGCGCGAATCGCCATGTCGGTGAGTTTGCCGCATCAGTTCAAGGGAACCCACATGAGCCGATTCATGGAACTGTTGAACGAACATTGCGAGCCGATAACAGTGGAATCTATACCGATTCTTCTGAAAGAAATGAAGAAGAGGTTGGACGCTGAAGCTGCTCACCTGGAGATCGAGTTCCCGTATTTCATCAAGAAGGCCGCGCCGGTTTCAGGAGTGGAGGGCTTGGTCGCTTATAATTGTCGTTTGCTTGGATCCGCTCCTTCTTCCTCACGGGACGCCCGGGTTGACATAGGAGCGGAAGTGGAAGTCCCTGTTATGACTCTATGCCCATGCTCCAAGGAAATAAGCAGTCGCGGCGCTCACAATCAGAGGGGGATTGTGAAAGTTGCAGTGAGATTCCGCAAAATGTTCTGGATAGAAGATATCATAGCGGCCGTGGAAACCGCTGCGTCTTGCCAAATTTATTCGGTGTTGAAGCGTGTGGACGAAAAATACGTCACAGAAAAATCTTATGATAATCCGGTGTTCGTGGAAGATCTCGTCAGGAATGTAGCCAAAGCTTTCATCAAGGATAAAAACATCAGGTTTTTTTCAATAGAAGCGGAAAACATGGAGTCGATTCACAGCCACAACGCGTTCGCCTATATATCCCATGAGAGGGATTGATCTATTTCAGGTCACTTCATGGCTTTTTGGAGGGCGGACGCTCTTTTTTTGATTGGTTGCAGGCGGAAATTTACAAGGAGCATGACTATTTCCGCTCCGGATGCAGCCAGCAGAACCGCTCCCAGTGTGAGATCCGTTATGCGCCCGAACAACACATGGCCGAAAGTTCCGCCCAGGAGAACCTGCCCCGCAGCTGCCTGCAGCACTACAAGCGCGATGAAAAACGCTACGGAACTCTTGCCCCTTTCATCCCCTGCTATCTTTATTGCCTTTTCAAGCGGATCAGGTTCATACGGAACCGTGGGCACACCCTTGCGCCATCCGGTCCATGCCGATCTCAGGATGATCCCCAAAGAAGCGCAAAGGCTCCCTAGGGTCGAACTCAGCAACCAGGGCAGAGGGTAGCGATTAAGACTCAATCCAAGCAACACGATCCACGCCATGAGAAGCAACCCCGCTGCTATGTCGGCGATCGGTATCTGCGAATACCCTTTCCAGTTCTTGTCGTTAACTTGCCTGGCGATGTTTTTGTGCTGGTCGACCGAGCGCAGAAGTTGGGAGGGGTACCAAAGCCCCCACAAGGCAGCGCTGAAAAAAGCGATCAAAGGCCATGTAGGGGGGCCGTACCGGCCGAGAAACCACCCAAGAACTGCGACTGAAATGATTGCCACAATCATGATTATTGTCATGCGTGGAGGTCGTTTCGGCCCTTTTCCAGGATTCTTCTTTTTGTCTCCCTTGTTTGGGTTCTTCGCTCTGGATCCGGATGTGGCTTTTCCCGGTTTTTCGTTTTTTGCGTTTTTTGATTTTGGGTTCTTGGAGTTCATGTGTAAGCCTTCCGGCTCTCTACTACAACGCGCTTTCGGGGGCAAGCAGTCTTTCCATGAAGAATGCGTTGGTGTAAGCGGTTTCGATCGAATGGATCCAGCCGGTAAAGGTAGAAATGTGCCGGGGAGGATAGATGGAAGATTGAATTTTTGTTTGCGTCGCTTTTCGTTTCATTGTATTTTTTGACCTGTAGTGAAATGTTTTTTGTTTTGGAAAATCGTCCCTCCGTCAAGGCGGCGTGGTCGTGAGATGGGTTGGAATAGCCGATGATTTCTGTAATAATGTGGTTTTGTGTTTGGCACTTTGAGTGGCAATTCGGACAAGAGGCGGTTTGACGGTGTTTTAGCCGGGGTAATGTTCGGGGTTTTATCAGATGTCTTCGTTATCGGAAGTAAGGAAGCTCAGAGACAAGGCGGATAAGCTTCGCATGAAGGGGCAATTGCAGAAGGCCTTGCCGATATACAAGGATCTGATGAAAACGGATCCGGACAACCCCCGTTGGCCTCACCAGGCCGGTGAAATATTGAAGATGCAGAAAAACCACGGTGAGGCTGCAGCTATGTTTCTCAAAGCAGCGAACCGTTACTTCACCAACGGATTCGGCATTCAGGCTCTCGTTTTGGCAAAAGTGATCTTGGACCTTGACCCCGACCAACCGGAGGCTCTTGACCTGTTGAAACGATTGTCCGAAAACGAGTCGAGGGTCGATACCAATCGCTTTTCAAAGTACGCAGTATCTACCGGAAGTGTGAGTGATTCAGGGGTTGGGGACGATTCTTCGCACTCCTCAACTCCATCGGTGACGTCGTCCGGGCCGCGCTCGGTTGAGTTGCCTGCTTTGAACGAATTTTCTCTGGATGGCGTTTATGTCCCTCAGCAGGTGAAGGCGCCCGTTCCCCGGAAGCCGCCCCCGATTCCAAAGGATGCGCTGGGCAAGCCTCAATCCAAGGCGGGTCCAGGGTTATCTACTCCACCCCTGCAAGAAACCCGCAAGCAGAGTGATTTCGCGATTGAAAGGAATTTGCCGCCGGATGCGCCGGGTGATCGTGCAGCGGTGGAGATCAGCCTGAAATCCGGAGAAACACTCGATGGGTTGATGTTGAGGGAGGTGGTGGGATCTTCCGGAGAGTATTACCCGGTTGGAAATATGGGAGAACCCGAAGGCGGAATTTCGGATCCCGATATTGACGATGATATTTTGCTGGGACCGGATGATGACGCTGAACCAGGCTCGATGCGCGGGGAGGAACCCAGGGTCCGACCGGTCAGGCCCCGGCTGCCGAGCGATGTAGCTATAAGGAGGGTGGAAGAGGCGGAAAGCGAGGTTTCGATCGTGAGGGCGGTGAGCGCTTTCGAAATCCCTCTTGAGGAGCGAGAAGTCGACGGCCTCCTGGATAATGTTTTTCCAGACGAAGAATACACATCCGCTTCGGCCGGTGAAGATCAGCAAGCCATAAACAGTGGATTTTCAGGTTCGGATCAGGCAATGGATTCCTTCGCCGGAACCTCTCGCAGGAAAGGCGAGACGGGCGACGTGGTAAGGGCGCTCAAGACGGAGGCGGTGACGTCAACACCGCTTTTCGGCGAATTGTCTTCGGTTGCCCTTGAAAAGCTTGTTGCTCGAATGTCGGTTAGAATGGAATCCGCCGGGGCTACGATAATCAATGAAGGAGAGCAGGGGGGTGAATTATACGTTGTAGTGGAAGGTGTTTTAAATGTTACGAAAAAGGGTCCTCCGGCTGTTACCGTTGGTGAGTTGAGGGAGGGGAGTTTTTTCGGAGAAATTGCAATTGTGACGGATCTTCCTAGACAGGCGTCTGTTGTTGCGAAAACTCCCGTGAAACTGTTGGTGATCTCGCGCGAACTGGTTGTGGACCTGATCCAGGATCATCCGGAAGTTGTAGCGGTCCTGGTGAGGTTTTTCAGAAGGCGGATGGTGGAGATCATTCTCAAGACTTCACCTTTGTTTGCGCCCCTGGACAATTCTCTGCGAAGAGATCTTGCAAGGAGGTTCAAATTCCTTGAGCTGGATCCGAATGTAAGGTTCATTAAGCAGAGCCGGCCCATTCCCGGTCTGTTCGCGATTATGTGCGGGAGCGCCGAAGTTAACTCGGTATACAACGGGAGAACAAACACGCTGGCCCAGTTGGGCCCCGGGGATGTTGTGGGGGAGACGAGTTTGCTTTCCGGGGGGAAGGCGGCTCACAGTGTCATTTCCAAGACAAAGTGCTGGATGCTTTTTATGCCGGCGAAGGATCTTCGTGAGGCTGCGGTGTTGATTCCGGAAGTAGTGAAATACCTGCGTGTTCTGAGCATGAAGAGGGTGCGGGCGGCGGAATCTACTCCGGATCAGAAGCACGAATTTCCCGTGGAACGATTGCCCGTCTATTGATTCATCGTTTGATGTTTCGTGTCAGCGTTTGTAGCCGATTTTTTGCAGAAAATCTTTTCTCCATTCAATGTCTTCAGAACCTTCGACTCCCTTGGGCGATGCTCCGTCCACGATGCCGAGTACCCCTCGTCCCTGCGCTGTTTCCGCCAAGATCACCTGGACCGGGTTGGCGGTGGCGCAATAAATTCGGCAAACTTCAGGACAAGCTTTGATCTGGTTGAGGAAATTGATGGGAAAAGCCTCTTTGAGAACCAGTATGAAAGAGTGTCCCGCGCCGATCATTTCAGCGTTCTTTCGCGCAGAGGCAATCAAGTTATCGTCATTGCCGTCGCTGCGTATAAGACATTTTCCTGATGCTTCACAAAACGCCAGCCCGAACTTGACACTCGGCACCGCTCCCACCATGATTTCGTAAAGGTCTTCGACGGTCTTGATGAAGTGGGATTGGCCGAAGATGATGTTTGCTTCGTCCGGGATTTCCAACTGGATGATTTTGAGTTCCATGAGAATCCTCCGTTTTGGTATAAAGAGTGTGATCCCCATGTATCAATGCCAAGGGATCAGTGAAGGCCAAGCTAACACAACGTGAAGCGGCAAGAAAGGCGGAACAGTGGGTCTCGATTCAATGAGTGCATGGGGATTGTTCTCCTTTTTGTCCAGGAGGATCGCTTTTGCTGCAGTCGGGTTTGGAGCGCAGCTTTTTTTGTTCCGGTGCATTTGGAACTCTTTGGATCCGAGGATTCGCGAGAAAGTACGTTTCTTGTTTTGGGGACTTTTTGCAGTTTCGAATTTGCCTTATGTTTTCATTTTCGCAGATTGGTTTTTCGGATTATTGCTGCCGTCATGGATGTATCGAACCATTGTATTTCCATTCACGGCATGGCAGGCGGCGGGTCTTGTTTCCGGTCTGTTTCTAGGTTCAGCTTATTTTGCTTTGTTTGTCGTCAGACTAGGGAAGGGAAAACAGGAAGAGGGAACAGTGGATTTGAAAGGGTCTATGGACCGGGGTGCAAAGTTCATCCCGGATCGCAATAGACGGCGCTTTTTAGCCGGGGCCGCTTCCGGGGTCGGCGCCGGAGCGCTGCTGGTTGCTGCGAGAGGGCTTGGTCATGGAGACGCCGAACCGGTTGTCACGAAAATTGAAATACCGATAGATGGCTTGGATCCGAAACTCGACGGGTTTCGTATTGTGCAGATCACCGATATTCACACCGGGTATTTCTATGATGTTTCAAAGCTGGAAAAGTTGGCGCGGCTTTCAAACAGCTTGGATCCGCATCTTGTGGCTTTGACCGGAGACCAGGTCCATGGGTTTCATCCCGGCTTTGTGAGTGATCTCGCTCGCGGACTCCGGGGGTTGAGAGCCCGCCGGGGCGTGGCCTCGGTGCTTGGGAATCATGATCGTCTGCCTGGAAGAGAAAAGGTTGTTTCTGAGATGGAGAAGGCCGGTTGGGAGGTTCTGCAGGATCGATCGGTCTTGCTGTCATATCGGGGAGCAAGCCTGAACCTCGCGGGAATCCGGGATTGGGGCGATCGCCCGGATTTGTGCAAGGCTATTGCTTCCTGCAACCCTCATCATCCAACGGTATTGTTGTCACATCGACCCGATGTTTTTGACGAAGCAGCCGGACGACGCGTGGATCTCGTTTTGGCCGGACATACGCACGGGGGTCAGGTGGCGGTTCCGGGGCTCAATCCGGCAGGGTGGTTCGTGCCATATCTGCACGGCCTTTATTCAAAGGGAAAAACAAGGATGTATGTATGCGCAGGAGTAGGGTTGACAGGGCCTCCATTGAGATTTGGAGTGCCGCCTGAACTTGCACTTGTCGTTCTTGTCAAAAATTGATAGATAATGCCGGGTTGTTCCGGAAGGGATAAAGGTGCAAAGCGAAATTCGTTGCAGGAAAATATGGATCAAACATCAAGATTGTGGTTTTATGCTTTTGTTCGGAAATGGTCCGAGACGACCCGCTGTAGATTTTAAACCCGGAAAGCAGGCAAACGATGGAAGACGGCATTGACTTAGGCGAAAGCCTGCTTTAATATGCGAGCACTTCGGAGTTGTTAATGAGAATCCGTTACGCCGCGAAAACTGATGTGGGCATGAAACGAAGTCACAATGAGGACTATTTCAGCCTCATTGAAGACGAGCAACTTTTCATGGTCGCCGACGGCATGGGAGGCCATGCATCGGGCGAAGTCGCTTCCAAAATGGCGGCTGAAGCCATGAGCGAGTTTTATCAGCGGACAAAAGACGAAGAGGCCACATGGCCGTACAAGATGGATCGATCCTTGAATTACACCGAGAATCGTCTTGTTTGTGCCATCAAGCTGGCTAATTACCGCATCTTTCATGCGGCAGCGTCGGACATCAGGTATAAGGGGATGGGGACCACCATAGTAGTCTGTCTTCTTCAGGGCGAGAAAGTTTACATGGCTCACGTGGGGGACAGCAGGATTTACCGCTTGAGAAACAGCGGAATCGAGCAGCTCACCCGGGATCACTCTCTTTTGGAAGATTACAAAGATGCAAAGCCCGACATGACGGCGGAAGAGGAGCGTAACTTTCCACACAAGAACGTGATTACAAGGGCTCTCGGCATGCGTGAGACCGTTCAGGTGGACGTTTCGTCTTACACATTGGAAGACGGCGACAGGTTTTTGTTGTGTTCGGACGGTTTGTCGGGGATGATCCAGGATGAGCAACTGTTGGAGATAGTTGACAATGCTCCGGATCTTGAAGCCGGTGTGGCGACGCTGGTGGATCGCGCTAACAGAAACGGTGGAGTCGACAATATCACTACACTTTTGTTGGAATGCCGCGTGTAGAAGTCGCCGGCATGATGGTTTTCAGAAAATGACACCAGGTTTTTAGCGTTGCAACCGAAAGGAATTGCAGGCGCAGTCCTATTTACACTCAAGCATGCGAGGGAGTTGATATGTTGGATATGATGATGGGTGATGTAAGAAGTATGTTGATGTCGGTGATTAATTCGGCATTGGCCCTGATTCTCCTGATCGGTTTTGTTCCGGCCTACTTTGTGATGAGGGGGCGTGAAAAGGGACTGGAACAAGAACAGCGGGATCATCAATTGGGACTCAAGTCCATCATATTGTTGTTCCAGGTTGTTTGTTTTCAGCAGGCTCTTTACGGGGTTTTCCTGATCTTTAATTGGATATTCGGGATGATAAGCAGCCAGGGCATTACTTTTGCGGAAGTGCGTGGGGGAATCGGATCGTTGATTGGCGCTGGAGCTCTGTTCATTGCTCTTGAGATCCTTTTGAAACAAACAAACAACAAGGAAAAGTGGTATCCCAGGAAAGTTTTCTACGGGATTAACCTGATTTTTACGATGGTCTATGGAGTGATGGGTGTGATAGGAAGTTTCAGTGCGTTCGTGGCGTTTTCAAGGGGCGCAGCTTTCCATATTCCCGTGACAATGATGGTGGTTTACGCTCCGGTCGCCTTTTTGCTTGCTGTTGTGCAGGTGAGTGTATTCGGTTCCAAAGAACCAAAGGGTAAACTGGCCGACGGTTTGCTGGGACTTTTCGGAAGCAAGGTTCAAGGATTCAGCGACCAGGCGGGCGTGGGCATGGCCGCTGCATCAATGGCGATAGACAATGCCGCTTCTCAGGGAGTATCTCAGCCCCAGCCGGGTCCGGGAAGTTCGTTTGGAGCGGGGGGAGGACCGGAAGCCGGAGCGTCGCAACCAGGTGGTTTCGGTGGTGCACAGCAGGCCCAGCCACCTGCGGCGGACGGGGCCGGTCAGGCTGCCTGTCCCGGTTGTGGAGGCCGCACCCGTTTCATCGCACAGTACAACCGCACCTGGTGCGATGGTTGCCAGCGATACCTGTAGCCCTTATTCCTCCGGCAGAGGGATCGTGTAGCTTGCCAAGTCTTTTCCTAGTATCGCATCCTGATACTGAACGCGCGCTGCTGATTGGATTTCAGACCTTTGCGAATCATTGTACCTGGGACTGATGTGGACGAGAACGAGTTTTTTGACCCCGTTTCGTGAACCGTGCAGCGCTGCCTCATCCACGGTCATGTGCCCTTTTTCTTGTGCGGTTTCCAAATGTTCGGGTAAAAACATGCCCTCGATAAAAGCAATGTCAGCGTCTTTTGTGAGGCCGTCCATGTTTTTACAAGGCCTCGTGTCCACGACATAGGCCATGGATCTGCCGCGGCGGGGTGGACCCAGCACATCCGATGGAAAAACCTTTTTTCCGTTATCCAGCACGACCGGGTTTCCCGCTTGGAGTTTGCCCCAAAGCGGCCCTTCCGGCACTCCTGCCGCCAAAGCTTTATCAGGATGAAATCTTCCGGGACGTTCCTTTTGTTGAAGTCTGAAACCCACACAGGGAACCGAGTGTTCCAGTTTTGCCCACGAGAGATGCTCTGATGAATTTGAAAAAAACGTCCCGGAATTTTGCTTGTCTGTTTTTATCTCGATAAATTTCATCTTGTAGGGGATGTAGGTTCTCAGGTCGGATCGTACGTTTTGAACAAATCTCCGAATGCCTTGTGGGCCGATAATAACGAGTGGCCCGGGATCTTCAACCTGGGCTCTGAGCATCAAAAGGCCTGGAAGTCCAAGGCAATGATCCGCGTGCAAATGAGTTATTGCAACAACCGACAGTCGCTTGATGCCGAGGCCCAACTCTTTAAAGGAAACTTGGATGCCTTCGCCTGCGTCAAAAAGGTAATCGTGAAGATCCGTACGCACAAGCACCGAAGTTAATCTTCGGCGGGGCATCGGCATCATTCCGCCGCTTCCGAGCAGAAAACATTCCATCCATTCGACTCCACGGGCTTAAACCGCCCTCTAGAAAAAAATCCGACGCAATCTCTATCCGAGTATTGCCATTCTGGTCAAGTGTTCTTGAATTGCTTCAGTGTTCTTGACGTATTTGGTTTGTTTACCTTATAAAGCATCCCATGAACAATCTGGATGCTGTTTTCTATTTTTTTGTCCTTGTGATCGCAATCATTGCGATTCTTGTGGGTCGGGAGTTCATTCGATCCCGCCGCGAAAAAACATTTGGAGAGCGGGCGGAAGATGAGGTTGAAGATTTGGGCGGGGAGACCTCTGAAGCGATCCGGGAAGAAACTGTAGAGGAACCCGAGGAAGAAGAAGCCGCGGAACCCGAGGAAGAAGAAGCCGCGGAGCC
>SLPX01000377.1 GCA_007131745.1 Myxococcales bacterium | reverse complement strand
GGCCATGGGAGGCTCTGTAAGCATGACGCCGGCTCCGGATTGCGGTTCTGTTTTCCGGGTTGAGCTGGAATCTGCCGACAACATGTCCGGCAATGGATCTTCCCAAGAAGGTTGAATCTGAAACCGATCGCGGGTTTGTCCCCCGATCCGCGGCTTTTCTTCATGTTCCTGTCAAGGGATCCCGGACCTCGAGAAACGGGAATCTATGGAAGTCCGTGTCCCTTGTATAGATGACCCGGACTCCATGCTCCTTCATGAGGGTTGCCGTGTGAAGATCGTGTACAAGGTTACCGCGGATTGGAGGCAAGCTCTTGAGGATCTCCCGAGCTACGGTCCCATGCCGCTCGGTTTCTCCAAGGATGGAGACCGCTGGAGAGGCAAGAAGGACCTCGATGAAGCTCCAAGCTGAAACAGCGTCCCATGGTTGACGAAAGACACGAGGGTGGGTCACCACCCGCACAAACTCGTACAGGATGTTCCAACACAAGAACCATGCCGTGTCGGATCTTTGCCAGCGAGCAAGTGCTTTACGACAGGGGCCGTGCTCCTCGAATGATCTTTCCGCCGCATAAATGAGTACATTCGTGTCTACAACGAACATGGCGCTTTGTCTCCAGGATGTAGGGTTTCAGAGGCTCTACCCGCGATGTCAACGCCCCTCCATGACGCGGTAGAGTTCGTCCCGGTTGGATACGTCCACCGAAACGCCGCCGCCATCAAAGGTAGGCAACTCCTGCGGTGGTATGGCATCCTTTTTTTTTGCAAGGAACATCCGCAGTGAAGATTCGACCAAGTGAGAGATCGTAGTCCCTCTCCGTGTCGCTTCCTGCTTGAGTTGTCGCAAAATCCCGTCGTCAATAATTAGCGTCGTTTTCATATGGAAAACCATAACGCAAGTATGGTTATATGTCAATGGTTTGATTTTGCTATTGAATGCTTTGCCGACACAACTGCAAATGCGGGTAAACCCCGATTATAAAGTTTATTCCCGCCAACCCGTATGGTCCACCTCCCTGAATGTATTGATTGATAAGGGCGCGGGCGTTCTCCACATGCCCCCGCTTCTCCCATGCGTTTGCTTGAGTCGGTCGATTGGTTGGCGGCCGTTCAAAAAGGTTCAACACAAATGTGTGCGGGGGATTTTTTCAGCTGATGGATGTTGATTTTGCATCCTTGTCTCGCTCTCGTGGTGTATCTTTGCTGAAGGATTAGGAAGAATCATGGAGCGGTCGTGATGTCCCGGGAACCGTCTTCCTGCCGATAGCAGAGAATTTCAGTGACACCTCCCTTGGCGCTGAGTACCTCAACCTTGGCATAGGTGCCGTCGGGCAGGGCGAGTACATAGACGTTTTCAGTCATATCGAAGCCCGTTGAGCCGCTACCGCCGGCTTTCCAGCCCCATCCTGCTTAGGGCTGAAGTTTATCTACCTGGCACCAGAGACCCTCAGAAAATCAAGCGAGAGTCCATGTTGAGAGCTGTTCACTATGCTCTTTCCACCCGTGACATGGACAAAGGTGAGCCGGGGGCAAGCGTAATACAGATGAGCATCGGCACCATGTTCAGCCATGAAAAGTTCGATCCGCTGGATCCTACGATGCCTTTTTATGATTGTGTGCAGGAAAAAAGAGCCGGGGTGGTCGACATACCTGATGACAAGTGGGAACAAGGGCTTCAAATCCTGACGGAAGAATGGACCGAAAGAATGGAGGGCCTTCAGGATAACGCCCTCATCGTGATCGCGGGAACAAACTGTTTCGTTGACGTGGATCTTGAAGGGCGATTGCTGTATCCGGGGGGATTTGCGGTGAGCCGGTCCGGAATAGGCCTGGTGCATCCACAGATGATCAATGTTGCCAACGCAACCACGTGGACACTCTCCCTGAATGATATTGTAGAAGGAAGAAGACGAATAAGCCCGGCTCTTCACGGCAAGTCCAATTGGGGTGAGCAAACCATTTAAATCGCTGCGGCCGGCTCATTTTGGGAGGTTCTTGCACCACACCCCGAAAATAACCCGGAAAATAACCCCGTCACTACAACCATCACCGTCTGCAATTCAGTCGATTTTAGATGTTCCGGAACATCTTTTGCGGCGCCACTGGTTTCGGGAGCTGCGGCTTTGTTGGTGAGCCTGGAACCGGAACTTTATTATATGCAACCCATGGGTCTCAAGGATCGCATTTTAAGAAACGCCTGCCAATTGCCCAGCGAAGGATTCGTGGAGGAGTCCCGTTTTCTGAATGTACTCAACATATTGGAAGATAACCGTATATGCCCCTCTCCTCTCATACCGGCGGCACCGTGAGAGATGTAGTGTTTTTGGCTGTCTACAAAGTGAAAACCTTTTGCAACTCGGGAGGCGGCAATGTGTGAAAAAAAATACAAGCCAGGATTGCAACATTCCATAATATTTGTTCTTTTTATTGGGCTGACGATACCGGGTCGGCTTGGTTGCATGGAAGAAGATTCGGGTTCTCTGCTTTCTCAGCCGGACATTCACCTTCCTGTCTGTGATTCGAAATGGACATCCACTATGAGTTGTAGACCATTTAGCCATGGTGCAGACGAAGCTGCCTACTATTGGGATCCTTCCAGATTGTTTCACGCCGATTCGATTGACGCTCCCGCTGAAATAAAAAGAAACAGACCTTTTCTGGTCGCGCTTCCTTGGGGTGGAACAGGTACTTGTGGAAGCGCAGTTCAATTCACTGTATGGTTGGACTCTTCATCCAGAACCGTGTTTTTGCATCCTGTGATATCTTGGGGTGTCGTCCCATGCCCTCGAATAGGTTTACTGTCGGGAAAATGGGCTTATTGCGTTGTGGAAGGCTTGCGTTTTTCCGGAGATTGGAAAATCAGGTACACGCCGGAAGACGAGAAGGCTGTCGAGCCTTGGAGAGAATTGCCGAGGGCCACCATAACGGTTTTGGAAAATTAGCATAATTTCATCCGACTTGTTTCCTTTATGCCTGGGCGGTAGTATGCACTAGTACGCAATGCGAAAGGGTGTAACGCGAAAAATTGCATTTCGGGCACTCACATTGCGAAACAACGTGATTCATTAACGGGAGTGTGGAATAGATAGTTCGGAGACCGAAATGAAAAAATTTTTTAACATCGCCGGGCCGTGTTTGCCGGAGAAACATTACATGATCCCCCCTGATCGTCGATTGGGACAGATACGGGAGCTTATTGACAAAGAATCATTTTTTATCATCCATGCTCCACGCCAAACCGGAAAGACCACTCTGATCCGCTCTCTTTCACGAAAGCTGACTGCTGAGGGAAAGTATGCTGCGGTCACCGTGTCTCTTGAGAGCTTCACCCGGCCGAGCGTGAAAGAAATGATCCCGCAGATACTGAAAAGGATGGAGGAAGATTCAAAAATACAGCTTCCGGAAAATTGCCTGCCTCCATCCCGGGATGACTTTGCAGCAGATCCGGACATAGCTTTGCGTTCTTTTCTGTCTACCTGGGCGGCCGGGATGGATCGTCCCCTCGTCCTTCTCCTCGACGAGGCGGACGCCCTTCCGGGCGAGGTGCTCATCTCGGTTCTTCGGCAGCTCAGGGATGGATACACCTCCCGGCCGGCACCCTTTCCCCAAAGCGTCTGCCTGGTGGGCATGAGAGATTTGAGGGATTACAAAATCAAAGTGAGAGACGATTCCAACAGCCTGGGTACCTCAAGCCCTTTTAACATCAAGGACCGTTCGCTCACTTTGCGCTGCTTTACACCGGAAGAAGTCTCTGAGCTGTTGGAGCAACACACGGAAGAAACCGGCCAGGTCTTCGAGAAAAATGCACAAGCCGAGATATTCCACCTCACCCAGGGACAACCCTGGCTGGTAAACGCTCTGGCCGCCCAGTTGACCACCGAGTTTGATGCACTGGTGAAGGACAGGAAACAGCCCGTGACGAAGGAGGATGTACTGCAGGCGAAAGAGATACTTATCGAGCGGCGTGACACGCACCTGGACAGTTTGGTCGACAAGCTGCGAGACAAGAGGGTAAAATCGGTCATCGAACCCATACTAATTGGAGAAACCGCCGGGGGAGAGGTTTACGACGATGCGTTTTCATACACTCTCGACCTGGGCCTTGTGGCAGTTCGGGATGGAAAGCGGCAAATAGCAAACCCCATCTATGCCGAGATAATCCCACGGGTTTTGACCTACATGTTGCAGACATCCATTGACGAAGAACCCGCGTGGTATGTCGCAGAAGACGGTACCCTGGACATGGTAAAGCTTATAAATGGATTCATCGAGTTTTGGCGGGAAAACGGGGAAGTTTTGTTAAAGGGAATGAAGTTTCAAGAGGCCGCGCCGCATTTGGTGTTCATGGCGTTTTTGCAAAGAATAGTAAACGCGGGTGGGGGGATAGAGCGGGAGTTTGCGCTGGGAACAAAGAGGGCTGACCTGTTTTTGAATTACGGCGGTCGCAAGGATGTGGTGGAGTTGAAACTCGCCGGAGGCTACAAGTACATGCAAAAAGGACTTGAGCAGGTTTCCCAATACGCAAAAAAGCTGGGCCGGGACACCGGTTACCTTGTGATCTTCGACACCGGATCGAAGCTGGAGTGGGAAAAACGAGGTGAAGTCGAGGAAATTGAACATGACGGCGTGAAGGTGGTTGTCCTTCGCGCTTAGGGCTATCGCTCTCCACCTCCTGTTTCTAAAACAGCCCCGAATTCTCACCTCACCGGCAACTACGGAATCACCCGGCCTTCGGGGGTGAGGATTCCGTCTCCTACGAGGTCGTGTACATGGAATTTGGACCTGTGCCCGATTATTCTCCATGCGTACACGGCCCAGCCCGAATCCACGAAGCGGGGCATCCACATCCGGTCGTTGTGGTGGGTCTATTCATATTCTTCATCACACTCAACATGCTGAAAAACATGGAGCAAAAGGCGATTTGACCATTCAACAGAAAAAGAACCAAAAGACACACCCGGGATCTACAAGCCCAGAACCCCCCAGCGGTCCATCCTCTATCGAGTTGTTCAACAAAACCTGGAGACCTGGCTGACTGCCCGTCGGGAAGCCGATCCCGACGATTACCCGATCCCGAATTACGTCGAAACCGCATTCCGCAAGTACCTTCAATGCGGAATCTGGGCTTACGGCTTCGCACGCTGCCGCTGTCCATCGTGCCGGCTATGAGTATCTCCTGAGTTTCTCCTGCCAAATAAGGGGTCTATGCCCAAGTTGTAATGCAAAGTACATGGCCCAAACCGCTGCCCATCTCATCGACAATGTGCTTCCGTTTGTCCCTTTCCGGCAGGTGGTGCTGACCTTGGCCCAAACGCATTCGTTTCTTTCTCCAAAATGCGAGGCACAAACGTGGAATCCAAAGAATCTTTTTGCGCGCACTGGAAACTGCTATCCGTAAAGCCGGTCCCGGCGCTCCCAAAGACTCCCGATTCGGAGCTGTGGTCTTCACCCACCGAAGTGGTTCCAGCTTGAACCGACATATCCACTTCCATGTGGTCGCCTCATCGGGCACTTTCGCAGCAGACAATGACGGCCGCCTCGTCTTCTTTCAAGCCACCAAGCTCGACGACCGCTGCTTTAACATCCTCACAGAGATAGTCCGCCGACGTATCCTCCGCTATCTGGTGCGACACGATCTCCTCGACGAATGGCATGCCTCCCAGATGTTGACATGGCAGGGCCACGGTGGGTTTTCCATTAATGGGTCCGTGTTTTCC
>SLPX01000290.1 GCA_007131745.1 Myxococcales bacterium | reverse complement strand
TGCGCCATGTTTCGTCTCTCTTCGTTTAGGGCTGCTTTTTACCCAAAAGCCTCCTTCTTATAGGGGACCGTGTCAAGCGGAAGGTGTCTTTCGGGAAATCTATTCTGTGAAATGTGCGCCCGACGCCCGGAGCACAGGCTGAATCTGGGGACCCGTTATTTTTGACTCATCCCCCCCGAACAAATTGTGCGCCTTTGCAAGATGCTTTGCCTCTTGAAGAGACACCTCGCGAATCTCTATTACACCCTCGGCTTTTCCAATCATTCCCTCGGCTTTGGAATGGATGGCGAAAGCAGGCGCGGCCAGTACCCTCAACCACGGCCTCTTGCCCTCTCGGCTTATAGCAAACCAACCCCTTCTCCTGCGGCACTGGGCTTCCACCTTGCCGGAAACGAGAACTCTTTTGCCTTCGAATTTCTTGGGGTCCGCCAAAATATCGGCAATGGATGTCTCCTCTTCGACAGTAAACGTTTCTCCGAACTTTCCATCAGGCGGCAAAGGCACATGAGGAATCTTCTCTGCTTCACCGTGATGGTGATGGTGATGATGATCATCGGCGTCATGGTCGTGTTCATCTTCATGACCCTTGTCGTCGGTAGAGTCGCTTTTTTCCTCTTCCGCGGGCGGCGGAGGTTGCGAGGGAGATTTCTTGTCGCAGCCGGCGACAAAGAAAAGAAAGCTCAACCACGCGAAAACAAGTATTAAACCGACACGTTTCATTTTGAGTACTCCTTCTTGCATTTTCATACACAAATCGCCCTAATGCTTTTGTCTCAATGGTCTTATGGTTTGCCACAAAACCCAAAAGGATTTCAAGTCTTTCCCGCAAAAACCAGCCAACCGGAATGCGACTCGTTTCAAGGTATGTTGGGAATTTCTTTCAACTGATA
The DNA here is from genome assembly GCA_007131745.1 of Myxococcales bacterium. The sequence continues at coordinate 18,707 of SLPX01000290.1, read as the reverse complement.
TGATTTCGCTGCAGCAACAAAACGGATAGACCGCTGATGGTTTCAATTCAGTGCAACAGGACTCGAGGTTCTTTTATCCACAAAAGATGAATACTTGGATTGCCCGGATTTCGCCTTTATAAGAACCATTTCCAAAGCCGTTAAAAACGATTCTATGGTTTCGTCGGACAAGTCGCCCATGTTGGCCACCTGAAAGTACTTGTTTTTCAAATGTTCCTTGCTGTTGTAAATAAGATAACCTCTTCGTTTCATCTCTTGATACAGCTCTTCAAACGCAATGTAAGATGGAACCTTAACGCAGGTGATCGTTCTGGATTCTCTACCGGTCGAAGAGAAAAACTCAAGCCCCAGCATTTTGAAACGATTCCTTATCTTTTCATTGCGCATCTTGTAAACGGCTGCACGGGCTTCCACTCCATCCGCCAAGAGCTCATCCACCGCTGCATCAAGCGCAAAAAACCCGGACACCGTGGGAGTAAAAGGCGTTTCCTCCCTTTCAACAGCATAATCCCTGTAACGCTTCAAGTTCAAGTAATACACCCGGGGCCGCACTTCTTCCATTCGCTTCCAAGCTCTGAGAGAAACACATATGGTCGCCACGCCGGACGTTGAATGCAGGCACTTGTTTGCAGAAGAAACACATATATCTATCTTATCTTTTCTGACATTGAGTTCTTCAGCGCCAAGACTGGCCACGGCATCAACAATAAAAAGCCTGTCAAAATCCCTTACAATCCCGCCGACTTCGCGAATAGGGTTGATCAACCCCACCGAAGTTTCATGGTGACACATAGCAACCGCAAAAATCTCATCCGATTCACTGAGCGCTCTTCTTATGTCCTCCGGATCAACAGGTTCTCCCCATTCATAGCGGATGGTCTCGAAATTCAACCTGTGCTGTTCCGCTATTTCCATGAAACGCTCTCCAAAAGCGCCGTTGGATACAATGAGCAATTTTTTGTCATGAGGCACACTTGAACTAACGGCCGCCTCCATTCCGGAAGTCCCGGACCCCGTGATTAAAAGAACTTCATGCTCGGGTCCACCACCGAAAACTATCTTCAGTTTTCTTCTAAGTCTCCGTACCACCTTGGGAAATTCTTCGTCCCGGTGACAGATATCGTGATGAACCATCGCGCTTTTAACTCTCGCTGTCGTCAAAACCGGCCCCGGATTCATCAGGGTGTAATGAAGTCCCGCTTTTTCTTCTAAAATCCCCTTTATGTAACCGAGAACCCTGGTGGGATTTTCCACGCCGTATCTTTCCGTCACCCCCGGCAGCGCTCCTATGCCTGTTAAGAAAGCAGAAACCATTGAAAGATCCCGGACATCGCATACCGGAAGACAATGGTCTGTATCGGTCGTCAAAACACCCGCCCTGCCTTGTTTTTGCAATTTCTCAAAAACATCAGCGACCAGCAGTCTTCCGCCGTTGCGCATGTTCTTCAATAGAGGAAACACCGCCGAATCCATCGAGTAAAGCCCGGTCTTCATTTTCCCATTATTGGATTTTTTCACCGCCCCTCCACCTTCAACATCCATCCCCGGCAGATATGCCTTTCCCTCTTCTCCCAGCACGGTCCCCGCCGCAACCGCCTCCCGGTCCTCGTTTTCCACCGGCCAAACAGCCAACCGATCCGCCAACTCAGGACTCATCAAACAGGTAGGGTTCAAAAACAAAAAAGGTCGCGATTCAAGAATGTCCTCCAATTCCAGCAGGGCTGCGCCGTCTCCCTTATCCCACGCCTCTGCATAGCAAATTTTCAGACCCGAAGTCATAAGCCCCGCTGTTCTCAATATTTTTTCAACCCTTTCTCGATGTGGGCCAACCAGCACATTTATCTCCCTTAACCCCACGGAACGAAGACCTTCTATGTTCCACACAAGCAAAGGTTTTCCTTCAACCTCAGCACACGCAAGCGAAACCAGCGGCTCTTTCTTTGAATCCACGCACATGGGAATCACAACATTATCAGCTATCCTCAATGGCATACAACAAACCTCCCGGGCAAGTTCCGGTTTAAGACAATTGTGATTTTCAGTATTTTGCAAGCAACTTGGAGGCCAACATCGTCCAGGCCGACATGGAAGCTTTTATATTACTGAAATATTTAAATAAGTGCGGAATTTCGAATCGGGTGATTCTGTGATTGGCAGCAGATTAGTGGTTGTTTTCAAACAATGTGTCAGAATTGTGACACGTGTGTGAAATCCATGTTACCAAGGCAACATAAAACGTGCCATCAAGATGCCCAGGATCAATCCCCCCAAAAGAACTCCTACCATGACAGCCACGATTTTGAACATATTGCCGTCTTTTGAAGCAGATTCAGTGTTTTCCGAGGGCCAACAAATATAGACCGGAACATGTCTATTTCCGGATGTGTCGGCTCGCGGATTTTCAATGCTTGCTTTTTGGAGACGTTCTTCAAGATCCTTCCAGTTTATTTGAACGGCCACGACAGCCTCCTTCCGGCCGGAGCCGGAACTTATGGATTGTGGAATCAATCCACTGGTGTTCCGCTTTTGTTTTTTTGACAGTTCAAACAAACAAGCCCTTGGCCAAAAAGGTTCCTTCAGAACATGAGTTCGTTTTTTTCCCTCCGGTTTTTGTTAACCGATTCGCGATCTTAGCAATGAAATGACTATCAACCCGAGGCCGCCACCTCCTAAAACAGCATAAAAAACCGCCTCCCCAAAATATTTTTCCTCTCGGCAGTCGGTATAAACAAGTGACAGAATTGCTATCAGGCCAATCGCCGTCATGGCCGTGCCCACCGGCAACAACCAGGAATACCGATTAGGGGAATCCGTTGAAGAGCCATCTCCCTGAACCATGTTCGAGTTACTCTTTTGCCTATAACGTTTTTCGCCCCCGGTCTTTTGTTCCGCTTGTTCATGCAGATATTCACTGATCCTGCTGATTCTCAAGCACTTCGGGCACCGCGGATCCAAGTTGTCGGATTCGAATACCGACCCGCAGTATCCACAAGCAAAACTCTTGCTCATTGCTCAGCCTGCTGTACAGCCTCCCCGGCATTGCCGGTCTTAAGAGCGCTCCCGATTCGAGGATTTCCTGTGTAAACACCGCTTTCCTGATGATAATCCAGGAATAGAGTATAGATGGCGACATCCCTGGGTTCATAACGCTCCATCAGCTTAACGGCTTCATTGATGAGATTTTCTTCAGGGATGGTCTTGGTGAACGTCTCCTCGGTCTCCCCGCGCACATGCTTCACTCCAAGCGCGTTGAGATAATCCACCAACATTTGCCGCCTGTGGTTCAAGAGCCACTGGTAGATGAGTTCACCGGCTATGCCTTGGCGGTTTTCCTTGATTCCGTCCAGAATCCGACGGGACCATATCCGCCGTCTTGCTTTTTGCAGAACACACGCTGAAGGAACTTTCGTCTGGAGCCCCCCCGCCCTGAGAACGGCCTTGAATTGACCAGAGTTGAAGTCCTGAATCATGGATTCCAGTTTCGCCTGGTCCAGTGTGGATAAAATTGTGTCAGGTGACATCGTTATCATTCCTTTTCTGTCAGTGATACATTTTGCAAACTTTCAATCGTTACAAGATATCACTGAGCCGCTCTGTAAGAAAGAGTGTATCCAAAGGAAAAAGCATATATGTTTTATTCAAAAATTCATTGGTTAGATACCAAAGACGTGTTTTTATGGTATTTGGTTGGGCGCGGGCGGAAAAGAAACAAAAAACAAAGAAGAGATGACGGATATGGCGGAGAAAAAAAACTTGGATCTGGAACTGGAACTCATTAAAGCCGGCGTATCACTAGCCTCAAAAAAAGATGTGGATCACCTTCTTTTCATCAGTGACCTTCCCCTGACGGAAGAAATGCTGAAATCCCGATCACCGGCTCGAAAAAAGCTAGTCCAGGCGGTTACCAGCGAGTCGCAGCGCGCCGTCTATGATGCCATGGGCTGGCGGGCTCTTTTGTTGCCTGCATACGATCTTCCGCGACACGAAAAATTCAAGGTGGCTTTGGTGGGAGGCATGGCGCGCGGTTGGTTTTTACAGAGTGAAACCGTTTTAGGCATGGTGTCAAAGAATGCCGCTTCCTACCCGGACAGCTTGTTGCTGGTGACCGTCGGCGAGGACACGGAAACTTCTACGGCTTTCATGGCGGGCGCGGCTGCGAGGATTCCATCACAGGTCATGGACGCCCTCTTGAGCTTGTCCATGTCCATCGCTGAAGAAGGGTGGGAAGGTCATCCCATAGGAGCTATCTTCGTCGTAGGCGACTCCACGAAAGTAATGGAAAAATCCCGGCAGCTTACCTTGAATCCGTTTCAGGGCTACTCGGAAAACGACCGAAACATCCACGATCCCAAGGTAAGAGAAGCGCTCAAAAATTTCGCCGTCCTGGACGGAGCATTTGTCATCAGGCAGGACGGCGTAGTACTTGCGGCGGGAAGATATTTGAACTTCGAAGATGTGGAATTTGAAATACCTCTCGGGTTGGGAGCCCGTCATACTGCCGGAGCGGGTATCACCCGAGAAACCGATGCCGTAGCTCTCGTGGTTTCGCAATCTTCCGGAGTGGTCACGGTGTTCGAGGGGGGCAAGGTCGTCATGAGAATGGACTCCAGGCAAAGACGATCATGGAACCCGGAAGTCGCTGCCCTAAGGGATGCTCTGGCCGACATAAACTCGGAATCTCCGTCGGAAAAGATCCAACTCGAGTCTCAAAAACGATCCGCACATTCCGGAGAACCGCAGAAAGAAAAACAAAGTAAGGGAAAAGAAGAAAAGAAAGAAGAGAAGAAAGAAGAAAAGAAAAAAGAAAAGGCAAAAGAGGGACCAAAGTAAAAACGGCTGAAAAATCAAACTTCGCAAACCGCGTCGATCTCAACATCAACATTCTTGGGCAGAGTTTTTACAGCAACACAAGCCCTGGCCGGCCGGTGATCTCCAAAATGCTTTTCATAGATTGCATTGACCGCTGGAAAATCATTCATGTTCGTAAGATATACGGTAGTCTTTATTACCCTCGACATGTCGCTTCCGCCCGCGGACACAACAGCTGCCAGATTCTTTAAAACCTGCTCGGCTTGCTCTTCAACCGGCCCTGATACCAGTTTTTTTTCCACGGGATCAAAGGGTATCTGCCCACTCACGAACAACAAAGAACCCGCTTTAACGGCCTGGCTGTATGGCCCTATTGCTTCGGGAGCCTTGTCGGTGTTGATAATATCAAGCATGCAAACCTCCTGTAAATGCATCTCTTCCCTGAGCATCTTCAGCGAAGATTCAGTGTCACGGAAAGATCTTTACTGACCTTGATCCTTCTTTCCATTCGTCTCTTCTCGCCATCGATCCTATATACCTTGGTTTTCAGCACATAGTCTCCTTTTCGAAGGCTCACTGTCCGCCTCATGGGTTCAGCCATATCACCAATCTCGGTCAAGGACAACCGAGCCTGCTCCTTACCCTCTTTATCTATAAGCACAATCTCAGCCCTTTTTATCCGGCTTCCCCCATGCGCCGCTTTGACAACCAAGGTAAGATCCACCTTTTCCATTCGGCTCCAGTACGAGATAATCACGGCGGCTCCGGCCACAAGGACTATCATTGCCAAGCCCCGCCTGAAACCTCTCCTGGAACTCAGACCCGGACCACGGTTTTCATCGTCTGTTTCCGCGTTCTTTTCAACCGGAATTTTTTCATTCGTTTTAGACTTATCCTCCATGGGATGTGTTATATTCTCCACCAATGAAAAGAGGCAAGAGATGATTTTTACGACAAAAAGACCATTGGACACACAAAGCCGGCTTTCAAAATGTATTCTCTTTGCAACATTGGGATTTTGGATGGTATTCACGCCCGGTTGCTCTCCGAGATTTGCCGAACAAGGCTGGAATGCCTTGAACCGGGGAGAATTGGACAAGGCTAGAAAGGCAGCACAAAGAGGTGTCAAGCAACATTCCAACTCGAGAGACATTTGGGATCTCAAACTCCGAACCGACCTTTTGAGCAAAGACTGGGATTCCGCGGTGGAAAGTTTTAAAAACGTGCGGCGCCTCGCTCGTAACAGAACAAGAGAAAAACAAGCGGCCAGAAGGCTTCTGGCCGCTCAAACCCTATGGGCGGGTCTCGTGCACGAAGACGTTTCCGTTCGCAGGGCTTCAGCAAAAACAGCGGCCCGGCTAGGAGCAGACGGCTTGCAAAAAACCTTGTCCAAAGTCACCCGCGATGAAGACCGATTTGTCCGGGTTTATGCATACGCCGCCATGCTACCGGAAACATTCGAAGGTTGGCTGGGCCTTATGAAATTGTCTCACGACCTGGATCCTCTCATCAGGCAGGCGGCCGTTGCTAATATGGCTCGTGTAGCGGAAAGAGATTACGCGTTCGACGTTCTGCTTCGCCTTGCGGAAGACCCCAATCCCTGCGTGAGATCCGCGGCACTGAATTCAATCGCAGCCGTGACTCCGAAGGACCGAAACAAGTATCCAAGAGCTCTGACTATCCTGCTCGACGGCCTGAAAGACCCGGCCGGACGGGTCAGATCAAGCGCTGCATTTCACCTGTCCCGAAAAAAACCGGGGGCGAAAGTGAACTGGGCGGAAAACATGCTTCAAGATCCGGAACTTTCCGTGAGGCTTGCCGCTTTCAGGGTCCTGGAAAAAAGAGATCTCAGCAAAGAACTTCTCAAGGATCTGGCTCGCAGTGAAGACCTCTATGTTGCATTCCGCGCTTCCGTTTCACTTGTCAGGAGAAGAATCCTCGAAGATTGCGGATACGCCATAAAGAGAGGAATCAGCTCAACCGACTGGAGAGTCAGGGTGGCGGCATTAAATGCAGCATCTTCAATGCGTAAATGTTCCGATGCAGCTGATATTACGGCCGAAGGACTCAAAGATCCGGATCCAAGGGTACGGATGGCAGCGGCCCGGGCCGCTTTCAAGATCAACCGTTATGAAAAAGAAGCCTTATCAGTGCTATTAGAAGCATTAAAAGGAACCGACAAAAACGCTGTGAGAGCGGCGGAATTACTAGCGCTGGAAAACCGAAAAGAAGGGCTCAAGCGGCTGGAAGAACTCCCCTTGGAGGGAGATGTAAACGCTAGAATACGCGCTGTTGAAGTGCTTGGCCGCCTCAAAAAAAACGAGGACGCTGTGCTTAGAAGCTGGGCGGAAGGTCCATGGGACGTTCGACTGGCGGTAGTGTCGGTTCTTTGGAACTGGAAGTGAGCCGAAAATTCAAAAATACCGGAGAAAAACAAGCGTCACCGAATCGACTGGACCAGCATCTGTTCCATTCCGGACTGGTGGAAAGCCGGACCAGAGCACGAGCCCTGATCATGGCGGGAAAAGTACGAGTCAACGGTGAACGGATAACCAAACCCGGACACAGCATAAAAGACGGGCTGCAAATATCCATAGACACGAAGGATCACCCTTTTGTTTCCCGCGGCGGATTAAAACTCCAGGCCGGACTCGAAGCTCTTCCCGTGGATTTTGTCGGCTTGTGCGTCATGGATGTGGGTGCATCAACGGGAGGTTTTACGGATTGTCTGCTACAGCACGGAGTTTCTCACGTGATAGCGGTAGATGTCGGATATGGACAGCTTCACTGGAAACTTCGCACGGATCCCAGGGTTACGGTGCTGGAGAGAACCAACATCCGGCGTCTTGAAAAAACCTCACTGGAAAGAAAAGTCCAGGGAGCGGTTATTGATGTGTCTTTTATTTCGCTGCGCATTGTGCTGCCCTCTGTGTTGCGACTTCTGGAGGACAAAACGCAGATCATTGGACTGATCAAACCACAATTTGAACTTGAGCGTGAAGCGGTCGGAAAAAATGGAGTGGTCAAAGAAAACAAGGATCACATGAGAGCCATTGAAAGCGTCAAGGAAACCGCTCTCCGTTTGGGCCTCGAGCTTCTGGGTTGTATCCCTTCTCCCATACTGGGCCCCAAGGGAAACCGGGAATTTCTGATAGCCGCTGGAAGAGGATTTGATTCACTTTAATAACCGGGTCGGGTCACACAGAAACAATCTAAAGAGGTCTTATGAAAATACTCCTTACAGGTGCAGCAGGCTTTATCGGTTCGCATCTCTGCCGACGCCTTATAGAAAAGGATCACGAAGTCTTGGGAATCGACAATTTCGATCCCTTCTATGACAGAACCTTGAAAGAATCGAACCTGCTGGAAATCCGAAAAACCGGCCGTTTTGAATTCCATGAAATAGACATACGGGACGTGGAAAGCCTTACAAAAATGTGGCAACAAAGGGGACCTTTCGACGTCGTGGTTCACCTGGCCGCTCTGGCCGGGGTGCGTCCTTCTTTGAAAGCTCCCGGCAGGTATACATCCGTCAACGTACAAGGAACTGTCAACATCCTGGAACTTTTGCGTGAAAAGCCGGAAACGCGACTTGTTTTTGCCTCCTCGTCTTCTGTATACGGTAAACGCAGCCAAGTCCCTTTTGACGAAGAAGATCCCTGCAACCAGCCTGCGTCTCCCTATGCAGCAACAAAACGATGCGGCGAACTTCTTTCATACACTTACAACGATCTCTACGGCATCGACACTGTATGCCTTCGTTTTTTCACAGTTTACGGCCCGCGCCAAAGACCTGAAATGGCCATAGCCGATTTCGTCCGCCGGGTTGCACATGGAGAACCCGTGACTCTTTACGGAGACGGGAGTTCCGCGCGTGACTATACATTTATCGCCGACATTATCGACGGAACCGCAGCGGCAGTAGAAAAAGGTCCTCCGGGTTTTCACATCCTGAATTTGGGGGGCAGCAGAACCGTTTCCCTGCTGCAACTCGTGGAAAGCATCGAAAGTGCGCTTGGAGTAAAAGCGAAAAAGGTTTTTCAACCAGACCAACCGGGAGATGTACCTATCACCTGTGCCAAAGTCGACAAGGCGGGCGAGATACTCGGGTACAGCCCCAAAATACGTCTCAAAGAGGGCCTGGAAGAATACGTCGCTTGGGCAAGAGAAATGAAGATCATCCCGAAACCCCGTGATTAAGCCGATTGCAAGGGGCGTCCTATGCCGTAATAAGTAAAGCCGAGCGACTTAAGATAATCCGGCTTCCAAATGTTTCTACCGTCAAAAATCACCTTCACGGCCATTTCCGAGCCGATCCGCTTGAAGTTGGGCCTGCGAAGTTCCGGCCATTCGGTACAAAGCAAAAGGCCGTGTGCGCCTTTGGTCGCTTCATAGGGCGACTCAGGTATTTCCAGGTTTTCATGCGCGCCGAATGTCTCCCTGAATGTATCTCGAGCAATAGGGTCAAACCCGCTCACAAATGCGCCGGCTTCCAAAAGCTTTCTTACAATCACAAGAGAAGGAGCCTCCCTGACATCATCAGTTTTCGGCTTAAACGACAACCCCCAAACAGCGAACTTCTTACCTTCAATGTTTCCATCGAAGTGTTTCAATACTTTTTCCGCCAATATTTCCTTTTGGGAATTATTCACCCTGTCCGCGGCGGAAACTATTTCCAAAGGCATATCAATCTCGCTGCTCATGTGGAGAAGCGCGGAAACATCTTTGGGAAAACAGCTTCCACCATACCCGATTCCGGGAAACAGGAACTTGGGTCCTATCCGGTTGTCCATCCCCATGCCCCGCCGCACGAGTTCCACATCGGCATCCAGCGCATCACACAACCTGGATATCTCATTGATAAACGAAACCCTGGCCGCCAAATAAGCGTTTGAAGCATATTTGGTAAGCTCGGCCGACCGCGGATCCATCATCAATATCCGGTCGTTGGTACGAACAAAAGGACCGTAAAGATATCGCAGAAGATCGGCTGCCCGGGGATCGGTTGTTCCCAGTATCACCCGGTCGGGCTTCATGAAATCCGCGACCGCATCTCCTTCTTTCAGAAACTCCGGGTTGGACGCCACCGTAAACTCAGCTTTGGTATGCTTTGCAATCACGCTCTCGATCTTCTCCGCGGTCCCAACGGGAACAGTGGACTTGTCTACAACAACGGTAAACCCGGTCAAGCCCTTGGCCACCATTTCGGCAGCGGAAAAAAGCTGGCTCAAATCCGCCCTGCCGTCATCAGCCATCGGAGTTCCCACCGCCAAAAAAACCACTTCCGCGTCCGAAGCCGCTTGTGAAACATCGGTCGTGAAAAACAGCCTTTCGGCCTTGGCGTTCTTTTTCACCAACGGCTGCAGTCCAGGTTCGTATATGGGAATCTCCCCCCGGTTCAGCATGGCAATCTTGGATTCGGATATATCCGCGCACGTCACGGTGTTGCCGAATTCGGCAAAGCCCGCCCCGGCTACGAGCCCTACATACCCAGTACCGACGACACATATCTTCATTTTGTTCGATCTCCTTTCAGGCCCGGGCGCAGCAGCGGCCGCGGCAACCCCGTCCAGAGCAACCCCGGCAATACATCAAAAAAAACGGTTTTTCACGGCCCGATTTCCTCATCCTCGAGTTTTCCGCTCCGGGTATGCTTGATATACATTGTTGCTCGGATCGCCAAGAAAAAAGTTTTTGAAAGAGAGCAACACAAAGGGCGCTTTTTTCAAACACCAATGCATGTCCTACGGCCGACAGTTAACCATCGGCAACAACTTCCACCTGTTTTTTTCAGCAACATTTTCCCCCTTTTTCCGATAACCGTGACATACGACCCTACTTTTTCGAAAACCATCGGAGAATAAAATGAAAAAAGTCAAACGCAAGAGATTTCAGGATGTGGATATTCCGCTCAGTTTAATGTGCATATTCATGCTTATTACTTCCCCTTTGTGCTACATGCAGACCGGGTGCAGAAATCGGTCCGGAACCAATTCCCCAAACCATAAACCTGACGAACAACAGCCTGATGACCGCCAGGTTAAGGATACAGACAGTTGCGAAAGCCTTCTTACCGACGAAATCGAAGGTTTAAAGCAATGGTGGGTCATCAAATACGGTGACGATGAATCATCAATCTGGGGGGAAGGACTTGGAAAAGATTCCGATAGTAGAGGTTCAGTTATTATTGATGTCACAATGGAGAATGGAAGCAAAGCGACCTTGAGTATCACAAACTATCATAAACACAAAATTGAGGGCACATTACACGGAGAAGACATACTGGAGCAGGAATTCATTCTTGAATGTTCATCGAGCCTAAATCTATTGGAGGGGCATGCCGGAAACAGCAAGCTGGTTCTATATCCAGCTCAATTTTTCCGGCAAGCAGATACCGGAGTCTATTTTCGAAAAATGGACGGCGCTGAATTTGTATTGGGATTGGATGTAGGCTTTGGCGGTTACAAGATCCTTCTTTCCGAATTGGGTCTTGACGGAACATGGCCTGATGAAGGCCGGTTTGATCTGAAATATGACTCAGACAACCCGAGGGTGGAGGGTTGGGAGGGAACAGCCATCAGATTTGATGGGGGCGATCGGGTTTTCCTGTGCCACAACGATTCCAATTACAAACTAGATTTTTGTGATGTCTTGCAGCGTTCACCAACTCAATCCGAACTCAACGGAGCTTGGTTGATCGGAGACAACTTCATGTATTCCTGGCCGGGTACCGGCGTGCCGGCTGTTGAATGGTTTTTGGGCATCCTCGTCGAACACAACAACATTTTTTATATCCACGAGCGAAATGAAGGTCTTTATGACAGTGTTTATAACGGCCTTTCCAGAGCGCTCAGAGCCCCACGAGATTCAAACGGACAATACCGCGATACTGACCATGATGGTTACTCCTATTGGTACGACTGGATTGGACGAGTAAAAGAGGACAAATCTCGTATTGTGGGACATTGGGACTATCCAGATTGGGGATTCTACTCTTATCACCATTCTTTTACCCGCACAATCAAGCCCCCAGCCGGATACCTTACCAAAGAAGCTTCCAGCCTTTCGATCAATTGGATGAATTTTGCTTTTGGAATTCAGGCGATTGACGGCACAGCCCAAATGATCCAGGAAAACGAAAAACTCACTATTATTGATCACTCCAATGACGGAGCTGTCTACCAAATCGACGCCTACTGGACAGGTTATCAATATGAAGGCCAATGGTGGATGCTTGACGAACCTGAGACCCGAGGTCTTTGGCGAGGACAACTTCTTTGCGACGGAATGTATCTCCACGGCACATGGGATCATGGCGAATACTCTTTTTCTTTGGTCCCGTTTTCAGCCGACCCGCTCAATGATGTAACAGAACCAGGGGAAGACAGGGTTATCGTTGTCCCCGATCTTCATTCACCCGATTTGTTCGTCTCACGAACTCCCGATGGTGGGATTCTGACGGTTCACCGGAATCAGGATCGAGTCAACGGAGCCACCCTGATAACAGCGGACGATGAAACCATTAAACTGTATGTGGACGCCCGTCTGAGACCTGTTCAATTGGACAACATAACTCAGGGGATATACAGTTCTTTTGAATGGAACGAAGATTCGACCGAGGTCACGGTGATCCAAAACAAAAACGGTTCAATAACCGAGGAAATTGTGTCGTTAGATCTATCAGACGACAAGCTGATTGCCGCTGCAGAGAAGATGGAGCTGGATGAAGGTATTGATTTGTCCGACTTCCGCGAATGGATACAAGACAATCCGGGAAGATTTATTGCCTTGGCTCGTGGAGAAATCGAGCCACCGGATGTTTCTATCCCTCCGCTACCAGTTTCCTTTTTGAAAAACAATGATAATCCATACAATTATCAGTTCTTTATTGAAGCTCTTTACGGCATCGGAGCTTATCTCACTCTGCTCAGTGGATCGACTACCGCATTGTTGACCGGCAAGCACATTGTCGTCGTTGCGCTTGGCGCATATGGAACTGCATTGTTGCTTGGAATCGGCGTAATTTGGTTGCTTGCCAATCTATACTTAGCAGCTACCGGCTTCAGATGTGACCCTTGCTCACTTGCTTGTTTTGTGAACTGCATTTGATTAAGATGCATTCGTATTCCGGGCCGGATACCGTGGTGGAAATATGAATAAAGCGTTTTTTACAAAAAAGTCCTCGGTTTTTTCCGGCATCATCATAATATTTTTGGGTTTTTGCTTTTCTGTTTTTCGTTTCTTCACTATTTCCCCGGACAGTCCTGAACGGATAATGAACGTTTTTTTTATCCTCGTGTTTGTTGTGGGTTTTCCCATTGTTTTGATGCGCATATGGATCCCTTATGCGGAGATAAAATCCCGGCAACTCATAATCAGGGAGTTTGTCGGAAAAAAGACCATTCCCTTTGATTCAATCGTTGGTATCGACATACAGGGACCGGATTGGAGGTATCTGTGCATCAAGGAAACCGATGACAAAGTTAAGCGATTGTACTTGCCCTCCTTGCAAGATTTTTCGAGTTTCATTGAAACCCTCCTGAACCAGTCGGTGAAAAACCAATCCTTGGATGGAATAGAAAAGGAAATCGTGCCAAAGCAAATCAGAAAAAAACAATTGAAGCAATTGTGCTGCAAAAAAGACAAGAACTCCGGGTTTGAATGTTTTTTCCAAAACAAGTCTATTCAAGAATTGATTATTGTCGGGTTTTGCTGGTTTTTTCTCTTCGCCGGCATATTGTTTCCTTTGTTCATATCAGGCCCTTTTCTGCTCGGCAAATCGGACATTCTTGACGCCGATCCCTTTTACCTGACGGTGTTTGTTCTTGTTTTCATAGGCTTCGGAGGGACAGGGGTGTTGTTTTCAAAACGAAAAAAACTTTCCATCGTGACGTTGGCCCCGGAGCGCCTGGAAATACAAACCCATTGGGATGAGCCAGTATACAGAATACCTTACACAGATATTATTTCGCTGGATGTCATCGGTCCCAATGATGCTTTACTGCGAGTCAAAGTACACGGCAAGGAAAGACTCGTCCGGTTGCCAATGGTTGTTTTCAGTAAAAAAGATCGCTGCATGCTTAAAGAAACTCTCTGCAATCGCATGGCATAGCTAGGCATTAATGTTTCGATAACAATCGGACCATGTTTTGCATTTTTCTGCGATTTACCGGATCGGATCTGCATATTTTTAGAACTCGCTCTTGCATTTGGGGGTTTTCCATTTTTTAATTCGTCCTTGGCCGGAGGCTGGGGTATCGTACCCCGGTTTCTGAAAAAACCATCAAAGCAAGGAGCCGCCGAGACATTGAACGAACATTGCACAGAAAACGAGCTTCATCCCAAAACCTCTAAATCTACATTCCCTCGGTTTTGCAAGACAATGGGGGTTTCAGTGTTGAGCTCAGCCCTGGGTGGAGGATGCGTTGCCCTTGCGTTTCCGACATTGCATATCTGGCCGCTTGTTTTTCTCGGCCCGATGTTTCCCCTTCTGGGTTCCCACGAGCGAAGCGGGTGGAATCATTTTTTCACCGGCTGGCTTTTTATGACCTGCATATATGTTTTCGGTTTCACATGGATCGTTTACACGTTAAGGGTTTTCGCCTACATGTCGCTTTCCGGTGCGATCATGGGGCTGCTGGTATTCGCTGCTTCGCAAGGACTAATGGGAGGTTTATGGCTTTACATTGTGGGTCGGACGCGCAAATGGACCGGCCTTCCATACTGGGTGCTGGCTCCTCTCGTCTACGTGCCGCTTGAGCATTTTTTTCCGGTCCTGTTTGCATGGCAACTAGGCTGTCCTCTCATTCACGCCAGATACGCGGCACAGGCGGCGGATCTTGGAGGAGCGCACGTTCTTACTTTCATTGTCGTCCTTTGCGGTGGTGGTTTGGTCGACTTTATAATCGGAGCAAAAAAGGGAAAGACCGGGTGGAGCCATCGTATCGGACTCGTTGTTTTCCTGGGTCTTTTTCTCGGCTGTTCCGTTTACGGAGCGATACGTATCAGAAAAATCGCCCGGATCCTCGAAACCGCAAAAACAGAAAACCGAACAATCACCCTGGGAGTTGTCCAGCCCAACATCGGTATTTACGAAAAAGAACAAAAGGAGAGTCTCAAGGATCAGCTTCAGATCATGCAGGATCTATCAGCAGAAGCACACTCAAAGGGAGCACAGATCATAATCTGGCCGGAAACCGCGCTTCAATTTTTTCTTGATCACGATGAGGTTCTGGAAGAAATCCGAAAAATTCAAATCCATGACCCCGAGGAAAAACTCATTCCCGAGCATTTTGTATTCCCCTCGACGCCCATGATTACCGGCGGCATCACAAGAAGAGAAAAGAACGACAGGGTGTTTTATCACAACGTCGCTCTTTTTCTGGACCGACAGGGAAAGATTTCATCCATGGCCGTAAAAAATCACCTTGTGCCTTTTGGGGAACACCTCCCCCTGGAAGACAGGTTCCCCGGTCTCAGAAAGCATTTTCCCCACGCGGGAAACATGGCCCCCGGTGAAAAAGCGACCGTCATGGACGTCTACGGAATCAAAATGGGAATCGCAATCTGTTACGAAGACATTATCGCTTCTTTTACAAGACGGCTGACACTCAAAGGGTCTCACGTAATTATAAACCTTACAAACGACTCATGGTTCGGAGATGGAAGAGAACCTTATCAGCATTTGTATCTTGCAGCCCTAAGGTCTATTGAAACGGGGAGGTCCATGGTGAGAGCCACCAATACGGGTGTGAGCGCGCTGATCGATCCAACCGGCCGAATCGTGCAAAAAACGCCCACCTTTCGCAAGGCAGTCATGGTGGTCGAGGTTGATTTACTGAAAGGAAACACCGTTTTTGTCAGGTTCGGTCCATGGTTCGTATATGCTTGCCTGATTCTTCTTTTTGCCGCCTCCCTGGGATTCGGCCTGAAAAAGAAACCCGAAACCAGCGAACGATAAACGTAGTTTTGATTGTCATCGGAGGGCTTCGTAGACACCGGACTCGTTGCAGCGAACTCTTCCCTCGGCCATCAGAAGATCCATGTGCTTGGCTATCATCTGCGACTCCCAATATCTTTCAAGGGGAGGCGTATGACGCCATCCATGATATATGGGAGAAACGTTCACCAGTTCTTCAATCGTTCTGGGCTTGGATCTTGCCAGTTCTAACAAAGCGCCGTGCCTGGAATCAAAAATATCCAGGTAACGCATGAAACGTTCCTGGATATTGTCCCTTATCAACCCTTCATGACTCGACACTACAAGCCTGGGCTCAAGATCCATCAATTTCTGCATCGAAGACCTGAACTGCATGATATCGGATTCCCTGTGGCCGTACCAAGGACCGAACCAGGAAAGATCAATGTCAAAACTGAAAAGAATTCCGTGCACGGCTTCGAACAAACACATGTGATCCTTGGTATGTCCCGGGGCATGTATGGCGACAAACTTCATTCCAACGAGATCAAAGACAAAACCTTCATGGTAAGTGTGAGTATAAGGCGTATCTTCGTATCCCATGGCACCGGTGATATAAGCTTTGAATGTTTTTGCCAACGAACCCGGCTCTGCAAAACGTTCGGCTAACAGGTCCTTGTTTCCAAACGTATCCACCGCTGTTTCCGGAATGTAGATCGGCCTGTCTTCAAGCAGATGACAACCCGCTGTGTGATGAGGATGAGAATGACTGATTATCACTTGCTCTACATCGCAGACATCCATCACCTCACTCAGTGTTCCAAGCCCACAGCCCGTGTCAATCAATGTTCCTGGCGAACCATCGGCCAAGATACTGTGAGAAAACGGAAACCTCCCCCCGTATGCTCCATCCACCAAAAACATGTTTGCTGCAATGTTAATAAGCTTCAATTCCCGATCTCTCCATCAAGAACCTTCTTCCAATTCTCTGTCGACCGACTTTGCTGCAGAGGAGACCCCTGCGGGAGGAACCGCTGCTGGTGGGGGTACTCCCGCCAACGTTGCGACAAGCCGGAATCCAGGGTTGAATGAGTCCGACCAACATACCAATTACCAGACCCAGCGGTATTCTTTTAGCGAAAATGGAAATCTCCTGCCCAACAAGTTGTCTCGCCGGGTACCCTCCCATTTGAAGTATCCTATTTTTTGCCTCCGGGAAAACGGCGTTTCCACTGGATTTCAGGGTGCAAGTCCAGTGACAACACGTAGACTTCGCCTCGCCTGACCTCTATTTCCCGGTACCTTGTATAATATCCGTCCATTTGAACTTCCACAAGATGTCTTCCCGGAGGCAGGCTTATAACCTTGTCAAAAACACGGCGACCGCGGCCAACAAAATGCCCGTTTACAAACACTTTGGCTTCGCCATGTGAGCACCTGATTTCAATCCCCTGAGGTGGACGTACAACCGGAGCGGGACATGCTGAAAACAACAGGACGAAAAACAAAACAAAAATCAGTTTTAAAAAACTCATCGACCTATCCCGTCCTCATCTTCATTCAACTCCACTTCCAGCCTGCGCGGCCCACCTGCTTTTAATTTCACCTCCATCCCGTCGAAACGGAGTCTCTTCAGAATATCAAAAAGATCCGTCCGGCAGGAAGGGAAGTTGATTTCCAAAGTCATTGCTCCCCGCCTGAATGCAATCAACCTGACCTGACCTTCTGCCGGAAGATTATCTTCGAGGCTCTTGGAAAACCCGGTCATCTTTTCAAAACCGACCGGGCCGGCCACATTCACCTGCCAACTTTGAAAGCAGGGAGCTGTTTCCTTCACTGCAGCGGCAGCAATCCTTTCCGAAAGCCTAGATCCAGCCAAAATGAGAGCCGTTCTCACTGCTCCTTCATGATCCGCGGCAAATCCGTCCGCCCTGGCCGACAATCTGTGCAAAGCTTTCTCCGGCTTGTCCGTGCCAAACACTTCCACCCTGCACCCAACCGTAGCGCCGAACTCGCTTCCTTCCGGGAGACCTCCGGAAAAAAACCGCCTGCATGTGCCGGTGACCATGAACCTGGGTTGCGCTTTCTGTGACAGTGGAGGCAAAACGTCAAAACCCAATGTTTTCAACTTCGCTTCAAGAGCAACCTGTGCAGGTGATACGCTCGAAATCCCTTCGCCCGGCGCGAGAGATACGCTGAAGGCAACCCGCAAAAGCCGCCCGGATCTCTTTTCAGAAGTTTGCCGCCTGAGCTCACGTCTCAAAGATGTAACATCCACCTCAACCAAAAGCTTCACCCGATACACCTGTTGCCCATCGTCGGACACGCTTTCTTCCTCTAACACCCTGTATGCGGATACAAATCTCCCAAATTCCTTTTCGACAGCCCGCTTTGCAGACTTATCCCATGGTTTTCCCCGCATAATTTGGCCGGCGGCTTCAAAAACACCTTTCTTCAAAGCTTCGTCAACAGCCATTTTCCGAGCGCGGGACTGTCGCCCTTTTCGTATTCTTTGCTGTGCCTCTACTACAAATTCCCTTTCCGGCGAAATATCCGATGACCCGGGACCCAAACAGGGGAAAAGAAACAGCAAGGCAAAAAAGTGCATTCCCATAAATACCTCTTGCAGCCTTTTTCACACACCTGCATCAAAAAAACACATTCAAAGGTTTTGAGCAAGAAACGAATCCACCGGGAGAAAAACATAGTCGGCATGACTTGCCAATCTGAAAGGTTTCTGAGAAAATCATCATGTGTGGATCGTATTCAAGCGAACCATTGAGAAGGTTGTGGTGAGATCATGAGTCAAAAAATTGCAAAAACAAGTTTTATGTTTTTCCTGGTGACATTCACTTTCTTTGGATGCGCTTCCTCGTCCACGGTGAGCGACCGTGACGGGTCAGTGCACCAAACCGACGGCAGAGTCCCCGGATCAACCCCGGTGGGATGGCAGTGTTCATCTTCGTCCGACTGCGAATCC